>NZ_JMDX01000081.1:0-23201 GCF_000935845.1 Paenibacillus sp. E194 | reverse complement strand
GCTGCCACACGGCAGCATCGGTCAACGCAAGTGCTCCCAGCGGCTCCTTCGTATGACCTAGGAGACCGCTGCGTACGAGCAGCCCCCATCCGCGCGCCGGATTCGGACCTGCTGTAAGCTTCCACAGCTCGTCCCTCACGCGTTCCATCGCAACGAACGCGAGCGTCTCCCTATTGACTCGCAGCGCCTTCCAAGTCGACTTGGCGAACACGCCGCCAAGCAAAGACGCAAAGCGCACGCCCCGCATCATTCGCAGCGCATCCTCGCGGAAACGCTCCTCAGCTGTGCCGACACAACGGATGATGAGCCTTCTCAGATCGGCTTGTCCACCAAATGGATCATGAATGCACCCATTCACATCCTTAGCCATCGCATTAATCGTGAAGTCCCGTCTTCTTAGATCCTCATCAAGATCATCAATAAATTCGACTTCCTCTGGCCGTCGGTGCCCTTCATACGCCGCTTCCTTGCGAAAGGTGGTCACTTCATAGGTATTCTGCGGCATCACAACAGTTACCGTCCCATGCTGCAGCCCTGTCGGAATCACCTTTGGGAACAAAGCCACTACCTGTTCTGGGTGGGCCGATGTCGCGATATCCACATCATAGATCGGCCGCCCGATCAGCGGATCGCGGACACAGCCCCCAACCATATAAGCACTGAACCCCGCTTCCAGGAGACAGTTCATCACTTGTTCCGCTTCCCGGAACAGCGAGTTATCGGTCAAGCCGCCCCTGCTTCCATATTCATCGCCCATCGTCAGGTCTCCTCCCATCAATACATACAAGAGCGCGCAACGGAGTTGGCCATTGCGCGCATTCGACGTGTGGTTGTATTGGGTACGGTGTACAGCAGATCATCCTCAGCACACCGGCTTCGGATCCAACGCTTCCTTCCCAAGCACACGATAATAAATTTGTTCATATTGCCACGTAATGAGATCGTTGCAGAATACATGTCGTGCCCGATGCAAACATGCCTCATGCATCTTCTGCGACAATTGAGAATCAGACAGCAATCGAATCGCATAATTGGCCATCGCCGCTGTATCTCCTGTTGGCGCTAAGAAGCCCGTCTCTCCATGGCTCACCAGCTCTGGTATGCCCCCTGCCTCGGACCCGATCGTAGGTACACCGCAAGCCATTGCTTCCAGGGCCACTAACCCGAAGCTCTCCTTCTCGGATGGGAGCAGCAGCACATCTGCCAACGAAATCACCTGTGCGATTTCATCCTGCTTGCCGAGGAAATGTACCCGATCTTCCAGCCCTAGCTCTCGGATGCGACACTGCACCTTCGGCATGTCTGGCCCTTCTCCGACGAAGACGAGGCGTGACGGAACTTGCTCCTGAACCTGATTGAAAATATCCACCACATCACTCACCCGCTTAACAGGGCGGAAGTTCGAGATATGCATCAATATTTTCTCATTCGGGTAGGCGAAGTCAGCACGGAATTGAGCAACTTCCCTTGGATAGTACACACGCTTATCAACGAAATTGTACGTAAGATCAATCGGACGTGTAATATCAAGCAATTCTCTTGTTTCTTTAATTAAATCATTCGATACAGCCGTAACCGCATCACTCTCATTAATGGCGAAGCGAATCATATCCTTGAGCGATTCGTCCTGAGCCAATACCGTTATATCGGTTCCATGCAGGGTAGTGACTACCTTCAGCCCCGGGTGGGCCATTTGCTTCGCCAAATAAGCGCATACCGCATGCGGAACCGCATAATGAACATGCAGCAAGTCAAGCTGCTGCATATTTGCCACTTGTGCCATCTTGCTTGCCAGAGATAAATCGTAAGGAGGATAACGAAAGACATAATAATCGTTAACATCGACCTCGTGATAATGAATATTCTTCTGAAAGCTTGCACCTAAGCGAAACGGAATATTATGTGTAATAAAATGAACCTGATGTCCCCGCTCAGCCAATAGCTTGCCAAGCTCCGTCGCCACAACACCAGAGCCACCGAGCGACGGATAACACGTAATGCCGATTTTAAGACCTTCGTTCATAGCTGTCCCCCCTTTTCGCCATTCACTCACACGGATTACTACAAGAAAAGAGATACCGCAAACGGGCCTTTCACGACAAACCCTTCTGCATACTCAAATCCGTGAGTCTGACCAAGCAGCGAATCCCGTGCAGCAACCCGCTCCACATAATTCTGATTCAATGGAGTTTCGACGAAGTCATTGTCGCCATCTGGCTTCATAAACTGAGAGCGATATGCTTGAAGTGACTTCCGCTTCTGATCATATACATCAGACACATCCACCAGAACTTGAGAAGCAGCAACATCATTAATAAAGTAATAATAGACTTGCTCTACCGTATGCGCAGGCAGCTCTGGCATATAACGCCGCAGCTTCGCATTGAACACTGCTTCCTGAACGATGCGACTGCAGACAATATGATCAGGATGGCGATCCTCCCAGTAAGGCATGAAGACAATGCGAGGACGATGCTTGCGAATAGCGGTTACCACCGCATCGATATGCTCCTTGCTCACCTGTAAGCCGCGATCAGGAAGGCACAAATTACCGCGTGCTGAGAGCCGCAAGATTTCTCCTGCTTCCCTTGCTTCTTCTCTGCGCAGTTCTACCGTACCATTAGAGGACATCTCCGCTTCTGTCAAATCGCAAATGCCGACACGATACCCTTCCTTCGTATGCTTGGCGATCGTGCCCGCCATGCCGATCTCGACATCATCAGGATGCGCTCCGAATGCAAGAATGTCGAGAGTATTCATCATTCTTCCATTCCCGGCTTATATTTATGTGCCAGTTCACGCCATGCGAAGTCGCCGCGTTCAAGCGCCTTAACAAGAATTTCTGCTGTCGCAATATTCGTTGCGACTGGAATGCCCTGCACGTCGCATAGGCGAAGGAGAGCAATAATATCCGGCTCGTGAGGCTGAGCCATTAAAGGATCGCGCAAGAAGATAATGAAGTCCATATCATTTTGCGCAACAAGTGCGCCAATCTGCTGATCGCCGCCGAGCGGGCCAGACTGGAAGCGATGAATATCTAGGCTTGTTTGCTCCATAATGCGCAGCCCTGTCGTACCCGTTGAATATAATTTATGACCTTGGAACACTTTTTCATATGCGATAACAAAATTAACGATTTCATCTTTTTTGCGATCATGTGCAATAAATGCGATATTTAGCATGTCTATCCCTCCGTTGTGTGTCCCCTGCTCACATTCATTTCGAGCTAACTAAAAATACAAATGCCTTCAGTATTATGTGAAATCGATGTCAATTGATTAGTCATCAAGCAGGTGCTCGAAGCCGTATACCAATTGCTCAAGATTCATTACCTTCTTGACTGCCATATTCACACCTGGCATATACCCTGCACGCTCATAGGAGTCGTGCCGGATTTTAAGAGATTGCCCATAGCCCCCGAAGATAACTTCCTGCTGAGCAAAGACCCCTGGCAAGCGAACACTATGAATACGGAATCCATTGTAATATCCGCCACGGGAACCCTCGATCTTCTCTTCTTCATTCGGATTGCCTTGGCGATGCTCCGCTCTTACCTGAGAGATCAATTCTGCTGTCTTTACAGCAGTTCCAGAAGGAGCATCAAGCTTCTGATCTCCGTGATATTCAATGATCTCGAGATCCGGGAAATACCTAGCCGCTTGCTGTGCAAATTGCATCATAAGAATTGCCCCAATAGAGAAATTCGGCGCAATCAGACCACCAAGCTTCTTCTCTTGGCAAAGTTGCGTCAATTGCTCAATCTCTTCCGGCTGGAAGCCTGTTGCCCCAATAACAGGGCGAACTCCATACTCAATTGCAAGCATCGTATTCTTCATTACGACCTGCGGGATCGAGAAATCAACCATGACATCTGCTTCTACCTTCTGCAGTGTCTCTTCAACATCTGCTGTAGTTGTAACTCCGCATGCAGGTAGACCTACTAGCGTGCCCGCATCGACAGCACCCGCTGACGGTGCAATTGCTGCAACCAGTTCCAAGGACTCGTCCTGCAGTACCATTTTCACAACTTCTCTTCCCATGCGTCCGCTTGCACCCGAGACGGCAACGCGAATTCGTTCCATTTTATGTCCCCCCAACTGCTCCAATAACGATATGTTTTTTTCGATTATGATTCGTCTGATGTCTGTTCATCAATCCGTGTCCATCGATTCGCGTCACGTGTATTGAACTTGTGCATACAAGCATCATGAGCCTTCGTCAAGTCGATACCGAGCGAGTTCGAGAAGCACAACAGAATGAACAATATATCTCCAAGCTCCATCTCAATGGAGTTGTCTTCTTCTGAAGCCTTCTTCGGCTTCTCCCCAAAGCGATGATTCACTTCACGCGCCAATTCCCCTACTTCTTCAGACAATCGGGCAAGCATCGCAAGGGGGCTGAAGTAGCCTTCCTTAAACTGTGATATGTAGTCATCAACTTCCCGCTGCATTTGCGCGAGTGGCTTGCTGCGCAGGGAAGTGAGGAAAGACTTCATCTCTGGATTTGTCATACGATCCCCTTCTTTATTCATGCAAAAGTGGTTTGAAATGAATGAAATCTGCTACCTATAATGAGGGTAACGACTTCGTTACTTTCTGCTACTATGTTATCGTATCACCGTCTGGAAAACAAATGCTTTTTATCTGCTTCGTAATCCGATATACTAATGAACGAATGAGCATCTTCCTGCCTAAAGGAGCCTGAATATTTGTGAAATCGACCATTGTTCAACGCATTTGGAATACGTTTCTCCCGATAACGGTTGGAACAGCGATTTTTGCATTTGGATTAATTTACTTCATCATGCCAAATCAGTTGATGGAAGGCGGCGTTACTGGAATTACCGTCCTATTGAATTATGCAGCAGGTATTCATCCATCAATCTCTACGCTAGTCTTGAATATCCCCCTGTTCATCATCGGTTGGAGAGCACTTGGCATGAAGCAGCTGGCACTAAGTTTTTACGGTGTTCTTAACCTCACGTTTTTCCTATGGTTGTTCGAGCGTGCGGTCTCCATGCATTGGATTTTACCATTTCAAACTTCGAATGACTTCATTTTGGCCACCTTGTATGCCGGCGTTACCGTAGGAACTGGACTCGGTATTGTCTTTCGATTTGGCGGTACCACAGGTGGCGTCGACATCATCGCCCGGATTGCGAACCGTAAATTCGGCATCAGCATGGGGCAATTCATCCTTATCCTCGATATATTCATCATAGGGGCTGCTTTGTTCTATATTCCGAAGGAAAAAATTCTATATACGCTCGTTGCTGTATTCATTTCCTCTAAAGTCATCGATTTTATTCAAGAGGGAGCATATGCAGCCAAAGCATTCACCGTTATCTCTGATCATTCGGAGGAGATTGCGGATGCGATTACAAAAGAAATGGAACGCGGGGTTACACTTATTCCAGCAGTAGGAGCATATTCCCGCTCTCAGAAGCAAATGGTGTATTGTGTCGTTAGCCGCACAGAAATTCGCCGCTTCAAAACGATCGTAAAATCAATCGATCCACGGGCATTTATTGTTGTGAACGATGTACATGATGTGCTTGGTGAAGGATTTCGAGAGGAGTAAGCAGCAGTAGAAGCTCTACCTTAGGGCGAACACCGGGAAATCCCATTCCACTGCCTGCTCAGCGTTCTACTGAAGTCATATCTTAGTTTCAAATAAACAGACCTCGAAGCAAGCCTGCTGTCGCTGGCCTATATCGAGGTCTACTCTTAAGATAGGCATTCTTAGAAGAATTCGCCCATCCATCCTTCATTCTATTTTTCATTCCTCGCCTGTCCGAACGACATTCTGATAAAACTGCCTTCTACCTCTTACTATTGCGGAAGTTCCCTGGACGAATAGCATATTGTTCATAACGATACTTCTGAAAACCTACATAAGCCAACATCATGCATACGATAAAGGCCAGCATAAAAATCCACTGAAACGGCATCGGTGTATAATCAAGCGGCCCTAATGTAGGGTTAGCCTTACTCGATCCAAATAACTGGATCAGCACCGAGTCCCCATATTTATTTAATGCCTGATTTGCTTCCTTAGGACTGTGTTTCCCCATTATTGTCTCACGGATAAGCTGGCTCAACGATTCCATCATCTCAATCGTCTGCACATCTCGCTGGATGGTCGCAGCAGGACGAATCCGATCAATATGCTCCAACCAGCGATTGGCATAGGGAATCCATTCTCCCTTATTATCCGCGGCAAGCAACCGTGCCATATCATCTCGCAGCACCTGCTCGTATTGAAGCCACATCGGTTGCTTCGGATTGGTTAAAGCGTCCGTAGCAAGGCGCAATCTGGCCGATGCACTCATTAATTCCTCTTGCTTCAATTGAATGGAAGGCAATATCCGCTTTACTTGTACGATTGCATCGCTAAGTGCACGTACACCCTCAACACTTGTCACATCATTAAATGTTGTCTCCGTGAACAGCTTGCCCATAGCCTGAACCGCCTGCTGTATTTTCTCGATCTCTCCTGCAACGCTCGCCCGATAAATCTGTTCTGCATACTGATCTAGCTGCTTCCACTTCTCGCTCGCCGTCTGAACCGGTTCAGCAGCAAGTCGAGACCCCGCATATGTAAAATCGGGCAGTCCTAGGAATCCGAGAATACATAACACAACCATTACCGCACGCATGTACATCCCTCCCCCATCATCGTATGGGAGGATGTCCACATTTAGAACATAGCTTCCTTCGTAATGTTCGTTCGTTGGTCTCGATAGCGCATTGCTAGCCAAGTCATAGCGACACTAATCCCTGTCCATGTAAAAGTAAAAATACATACTGCAGTCAATTCATTCACCAGCGTATACGGAAGCCATGGATAAACCGCCGCACTGTAATCAACAGTATCATTAAGCCACGTCCAGCACGAAGCCAGCGTCAGCGCTGCACTGCCAAATGCAAACAACCGGACAAATAACAGCCCTTCAACCGCCATCGCCAAATGTGAACCAATTAGCATCCAATCCTGCCATCCCATTGGCGAACCCAAATAAGCTCCAGCGACAATCATGACACATGCCCAAATCCCATATTTAATCGACGTAACAACACCTAACGCTTCAATAATACGTTTTGCAATCATGCCGAATAGTGTTCGAGGCTGCGGCCGAAATAGCAAAAATCCAATACTGATCGTAAAGAACAGACTTGCCGTAGGACTATCTGGAACGAAGATCAATTGCCATGCTGGATGGTGCTCCCACGTATAGATCAACTGGTTTTTATACCAATAGTAACCGTAAATCGTTCCAAGAAGATTGCTCCAAAATAATAACCATAATACCCATCGCTGCGAAAGAAAACGTATGCTCATCACTGATAACAAGTTCATAATTGCTCTGCTCCGATTATATAGGAATATTAAGTTCGTATACATTCTATGGTGTCAATTTCTATGTAATATTAGAATAAGACCTGACTGCACTTTTGGCAATCAGGTCTGTCACACGTTTGGATCTATTGTTTTGCTGCCTTCTGCTTCGCGAGCCAGTCGGCAATATGTTCGATGTCTTGGTCATTCAAGCCTTCCTTCTTGGCTGCTTCCACCATAGAAGGCATTCCGCCTTTACCGTCTTTAATGACCGTTAAGATCTCATCCTTGCTGAGCTTGTCGCCAATGCCAACAAGGGCAGGGCCGGCAGCACCCTTCATATCAACTGCGTGACAGCTTAAGCAGCCAACCTTCTTCATGTTCGCAAATGCCGGATCGTCCTTTTCTACAATCGTGATCCCTTTGTTCTGCTTCGGTTGCCCTGTAGCTTCACCCTTCTCAGCAGCCTCACGTGCCTTTTCCTCACGCTCTACATGCTCTGGTATCATATTCTTCTCAGCCATCTCGGCCTCATAGTGAACCCAAGCGACTCTTGTCAAATATACACATGCGATCAATGTCAAAATCATCATTGAGGATGCGATTGGACGGCGATAGAATCTGCGTTCCTTCCCAGTATCGAGGAATGGGGCAAGCAGTAGGCCTCCGAATGCAAGACCAGGGACTAACACCGTACCGATAACAACATAACTGCCTGATGCATATGGATACTTCAAGAACTGATAGAGAAATAAGAAATACCAGTCTGGAATCGGTACGAACGCCGAGTTATTCGGGTTCGCCGGATAACCGAGCGGTGCAGCTTCCGAGATCGTTAATACTAAAAAAGCGACCAGTGCCACACAGCCAACCATCCACTCTTTCAACAAGAAGTTAGGAATGAAGGCTTCGGATTTCCCCGGAAATGAGGTGTAATCCGGTTGTTTGATTGTGGTTGTTCTCTTCTTAACACGAGAGTCGCCAACAAAGACGACTTTTTCTTCTTTGGAATTCCCATGTGCCATCTCGTTTCCTCCTCCCTTATAGCGGTCCCGAAATGCCTTGGCGTCTAATCATGAAGAAATGCGCTCCAAGCAAGGCAAGAAGTGCCCCTGGCAGGAAGAACACATGAATCGCGAAGAATCGCGTCAAGGTCTGCGCCCCGACGACCGTTCCGCCCTGCAGCAATTCTTTCAAATACGGACCGATATATGGTACGGTATCCGCGATCTCCATGCCGACCTTAGTTGCAAAGTAAGCTTTGTTGTCCCAAGGCAGCAAATAACCCGTGAAACCGAGTCCGAGCATGACGAAGAAGATAAGCATGCCGACTACCCAGTTCATCTCGCGTGGTGCCTTATAGGAACCAGTGAAGAATACACGGAGCGTATGTAATAACATCATAACGATTACTAAACTTGCTCCCCAGTGGTGCATACCGCGAACAATTTGTCCGAAGGCAACCTTCGTCTGTAAATATTCGACACTGTAGTATGCGTTCACAATATCAGGGACATAATACATGGTCAGGAACATGCCTGACAGAATTTGAATGACTGTAATAAAAAACGTCAAGCCACCGAAACAGTACACGAACGCAGAAAAATGGTGTGCAGGGTTAACATGCTCAGGCACCTCATGATCCGCCACATCGCGCCACATCGGCGTTATATCCAGACGTTCGTCAATCCAGTTATAAACACCTTTAAACATCTGTTATTTACGCCTCCTCGTTATTGCACGTGTTGGTTCGTAATGATATCGCCCAAGTATACAAAGCCATCCTTAACCTGCACTTTGTACTCGTCGAGCGGTGCACGAGCAACTGCTAACTGCTTGCCTTCTTTCGTATAGTGCGCACCATGGCACGGGCAGAAATATTGATCCTTGTATGCCGGATTCTTATTCCAGTCAACCGTACATCCCAAGTGCTTGCACACCGGAGACAATGCGAATATATTGCCTTCCTTATCCTTGCTTATCCATGCCGTGAGCGTTGGAGTACTCTCATACCAGCCATCGACTTGCTTGATTTCGAAGGTAAATTCAGTAGGTGATTCTGAAATCTTGCTTAATTCAGCAACCTTAATGTAATCGCCTTCTGACTTCTTCTGAAGCAACGGATCAACTGCAAACCGGACCATCGGCAGAGTAGGACCAACAAACATGAAAGCACTTGCCCCACCCAGCGTGTATGTAAGAAATTGTCGACGGGACATTTCTTTTCGCGGCTTTTGAGGTGGATGCTCGTTATTCTGCGGTTTACTCATATACTGTCTAACCCCCCTTTACACAACCGTTCTGAGAGCTTGCTATGACGATAATCACATTCTAACTAGGACATCACTATAATATCCCAGCACTATGAAAGCGTCAAGAATTTACCAATATAATTACCAGATTGAACCTTTTTCTTATGTAAAATGTTTGAATATTGTCACATTTATCCTTGGGTTTGTGTGACGCTCCACATATTTTGCACACACATCTTCATCGCAGAACGTACTTGCCCAGCCTCTTCTTCCATCAGTTCAGCAGGAGTAATGACTAAATCCGCGGCCGGAAGCTTGTCTGAAGTAAGCGGCAGTTGTGCCGATACGACGACAATATACGCAAATCCCTGGCGTCGTAGTCTGGTGCACAATCCATTCAATAGCCTCAGCTCATCAGCATCAAGCTGCTCAGATACGAAATGGTATGCAGGATAGGTTACCGTTCTTCCGCGGAAAGGTATCTCAATGCCATCCAGCCAGTCACGCAGCTTCTCCAGACGATACCCAGCTTCGATTGGGGATTCAGTCCCGTTCAACCCTGTAACCGGCAATATGCACGTGTCCAGATACGGCCCCCATTCTTCCCATTGTTCTTCGGTCAGTTCACTAAATTTCACGACGTCTCCCCCATCTTTTTCCTTGTCATTACTCCCCATTATACTGAAATGAACAAAAAAATGAAGAACCGCAAAATTGCGCTCTTCATTCATAACGATTTGTAAGGCATCCTTTTGGACAAGTTCTTAGAAGCTACTGCAATGTTTTCAATTCGTCCGTCAAGGTTCGGAACGAGGATTCATCCCCTGTTGCGAGTGCTTTGTCGATTTGTTCATATATTTTTTCCGTACGGTATTTCCGTATGGCATCGTCCCATATCATCTCCGCTGTTAAACTTAACATCGCCTCATACGATACCTTCATTTTATCCATAGGATACACCTCCAACCAACACGATTAAGAGATCCTATATTCCTTTCCTTTCACCACATAGTTCTGAGTTGTCCGTTTCATTCGCTCTACATCTTCATCTGTCAGTTCGCGTATGACTTTTGCGGGTGAACCTAGAGAAAGAGTATAGGCCGGTACTTTTTTATTTTCTGTTACGACAGAACCTGCTCCTATTAAAGCATATTCACCAATGTCAGCACCGTTCAGTACAATAGCCCCCATGCCAATCAATGTACCGTTGCCTATCCGGCAGCCGTGTACAATCGCACCGTGGCCTACCGATACATCATCTTCAACGATTAGCGGCTGATTGGCATTCACATGTCCGATAACGCCATCCTGGATATTCGCTCGCTTGCCAATCCGTATGGGTGCCATGTCTCCACGAAGCACCGCATTGAACCACACACTGGATTCAGCGCCAATCGTCACGTCTCCAATGAGCTTAGCGCCCTCTGCCACATATACGGAAGCATCAACAACTGGCAATATTCCTTGATAAGGTATGTACATTCGATAACATCCTCCCGATCGACCATTCCTACAAAGCTCTAGCTTCAAATTCACTAGGCATAGGAAATTTTTGGCCCCATCGTATCAATGAGAATGCCTCTTGTCAACATCTAGCTGAATTTTGTCCTCATGCGCGACATAAACACTATCAATAATAAGCTGCCCTCTGCGAGTCGTCTGTATGACCGAACCATACTGCTCATCTTCACCGAATCGAATGACGCCTAGATGAACCAGCATCATAATAATTCGTTGTCTGAATACGGCCTGTGACGAATCAAAGAAGAACGGCCGCACGAATGGAAGTAGAGCCCGCTCTAAGGAATCTAACGTCGTCCACTGCTTGGTACATAACTGAATCCAATGCACGATGGATAACAAATTCGGAATCGCATTCTTGTACAGCTTCAACCAAAATCGATACAACGAAGCAGACGACTCTATCCCCCCGTTAGCGATACGCTCAATCCCCTTCGGTGTACAGCTTAACCGTCCATCGCCTTCCTCCAGCCACCCTTGATAAAAGGCGTAGTCATATAAAAGCGACATACGGTTCGGATAATCATGGAATCTTCTCCCGTATCCAAATCTCCATTCACCACGGGCAATGGGGGCTTCTTGTATGCCAAAGTAATCGAGAAGCTGCTGCTGCGTTTTTTTGTACATAACACCTTCCGCATTCAGCAATACATTTCCGTCCACGATGAATTTCAGAAGCTGTAACACGTCCTCCGCCATTCTTCCATCTTCATCTCGATAAGAGGAAGGGGTATCCGTTTCTGTCAAATGCATCGCGAATGACTGCCTGAGTACATCAATTAACCTCATCTTCAAATCGCTCGGCACTTGGAACAAATACTTAGTTTGATGCGAGCAGCCATTGAACAGCCATCCACTATGCTTAAATTTAGAAATCGTTTCACGTGGATGCGGCATTGACGTCACCGCCTTCTGTTCAGCACCAGCATGTTCTAAATCGAACTTTGTCTGCTGCACTCGAGCGATCAATTCCTCCAAGCTAAATGATGCACGCTTATCAAACAAAATGGAGTTAAGGAACCTAAGCTCTTCAAGCGTCATCTCGTTCACATGCTGTTCGAACACATCCCTTCTGCCTAACTCTGACAGAATGGACTGAATCAGCTCGTGCTTGGAATGTTCATTGCAGACGCACCCATAACGCTGAGCAATTCGAGTTAGTTGATTAATATCCGCGTAACTGAGCATATCCGCTAAATTCATGCATGACCTCCGTTTCCGTCAGACGTAATGTGCCGAATCCTCGATGTCCATTACTCATTATTGGAATATTTATCACATTTATTCACATTGTCGTAGAAAACATCGAATATTATATAACGGGGAGATTCTCCTCATAGCCCTCAGACATTTGCTCATGTAAACGCAAAAAAGCAGTTCGCCTCACATTACGTGAATACGAACTGCTTATTATGATAGCTTCCATTATCGCGGTTTCACTGTCAGATCCAGATGGCGAACATGCTCCATGCAATTATAGAGCAGCGGATACCAGCCTTCCGAACGTTTTTCTAATATTGAATAGGATAAGTTCCCAATGTGTCCTTGTCTGTCGCTTCCAAATAGAGCAATGTACAATTGAGCCAACCAACTCCCATGAGAGACTACTAAGAGATTAGATCCCATATGCTGATTCGCGATATGCTCTAGCGTTTGAACTGCGCGGTACTGAAGTTCTTCATCTTTTTCCTGACCGAGATCCATCTTCCGCCACCCTGCACCCCAGCGCTGCTCTCGCTCTTCCGGCGTCGTGCCTTCTACGAGACCATAAGCTCGCTCACGCAGACCCTCTACAGGTGACAGTAATGGAATTTGGAGTGCATCTGCCAGAATCGATGCAGTCTCTTCTGCTCGCTGTAAGCCGCTGGATATGACATAATCGAATGGTGCAGTCTCTTGGACGAGGCGCTCTGCCAGCAGCCTTGCCTGTTCACGACCTGTTTCATTCAATGGTATATCCGTCTGTCCTTGTATTTTCCCCTGCGCATTCCAATCGGTTAACCCATGGCGTACCAAACCAATATGTTGTTTCATTGTTACTCCTTCATAGTCATCCGTTATTGACGCACTCGTGTCAACCAGTTCAACAGCAGTAATGCAAACGTCACCCCAAACAATGACAATGCAATCCAATAATGAGGAATCGTTGGAACAACCCGCAATATTGTCGGTTCACTTACATTGCTTGCAACCGGCAATTCAATATCAAATGCATCCAGGCCAGAATGATCACTGCCTGCCAACGCAGTCGGCAGTATCCCACTAACTGCATGAATATTAGACTGTTCGTTGCGAATAAGAAGGAAAACAAGAGCACAGAGGAACATGGCCATACAAAAAGCGATTATCCCCGCAATCACTTGACGTGAGCGCAGGGATAACGCATGAGAACGTCTATGTACAGGCATCAGCCAATCTTGTTCCTCATATATGCGATCCATAACGCGACTTGCTGCTGAGCTGCTCGCTTGTTCCGCATCAAGCTCCAACTCAACTTCGTCTTCCATCCAATCCATGCTCGCAGACCATACTGCGAACTGCTCCGCACACGCTTCGCATCCTTCCAGATGTCGATCGATAGCTTCACGTTGCGGATCGTCAATAGGCATATCGACATAATCCGATATCCATTCGAGCGCTTCCGCACATTTCATGTTAGTTCATCCCTTCAAGACCAGGCTCCCTTATGTATGGTTCTAACTGGATCTTTACACTAGCTCGAGCCCGGAACAACAACGATTTAACCGAACTTACGGTTTGCCCTAATACTTGGGCAATTTCTTGATAGTCCAGTTGGTCGTATTCTCGAAGAATGAGAGCGGAGCGTTGTTTGTCAGGCAACTTACTGATTGCCTCACGCACCAATTCTACCTTCTCATGCCGCAGCAATGCATATTCAGGCGCCGCTTCCTTCGGCGCTTCCGGAACGATTCCTTGCTCTTCATCAAGTGATACTTGAATGCTTCTCTGCTTACGAAGTTCGCTTAACACGGTGTTGCGCGCAATCGTATACAGCCAAGTCGAGAAAGAGGCATCTGATTCCCTGAACGTATGCAGGCTTCGATATGCCTTGTAAAATGTCTCTGCACACAAATCTTCTGCCAACAGCTCCAACTGGGAATTTTTCAACATATGATAAATAAATGATAGCAATTTGCGTTGATAACGATTCATCAATTCCGCGAAACAGTCTGTGTTGCCGTCCTTGATTTCACGGATGATTTGGGAATCGGTCATGGATTCAAGTCCTCCTTGCTTTCCATATCCATCCCGATGCGCTACCTGAATGGTTATACTCTCGAAGTTAAAAAAAGTTGCGAATCGGAGAAAAATGTTATAAGAGCCTCTATAGGCCTAATGATACGTACTATGGGTATGATCTGTGTCATGAAAACATGCCACTCTAGCTTTATCATTTCAAGTCGTATTTTAGCATAATAAAGTCGAAAATTGACTTAAAAATTTTTTAAGATTCAGATTTCATAAAAAAACTCACCCCCTCAGGATGATTCAAGCCAGCCTTACAACGCCTCATTCCGCCAAAGCCCTGTGCCAAGGCAATGGAAGGAACAAACAGATCAAGATGCTCCATGAAGGACAGACCTTTCACCTTACAATACACATAGCCTGCAAGCACGCCCCCAATAATCCCACCATAGACGACGAACCCGATGACAAATCCCATATCATCTCGGGATGATCAATGAGATTCTTGCCTTGGGTTATCCAAAATAAGAGCTTAGCTCCCACAAACCCGCCAAGCAGCCTCCAGAGCGTAATCGAAGCTATATGGGAGCGCTCCATGTGCTTCTTCTCTGCTCGCCTAACTAATACTTGATATGCAGTAAAAATTCCAATTGCATTCATTAGTCCATATCCATATATGGTGATTGGGCCAATATGGAGCAGATCATTCTTCTTCGCAACCCTCATCCTTTCCCCTTCATTCAAACATATTAATTGAGGCAGACATACATGTTATATCAGCAAGTGATGCTGCTCCCCCATGCATTACTGGTACTTTCAAACAATTATGGAGAGCCATACTTGTCAAAAACCTATACGAAGCTGTTTTTAAACTGTTTATCAATAGTTCATACCTTACTGCTCGCAAGACGCTTAGCGCCATTTCCATTTCAAAGACAAAAAAAATACCACTCCGATTGGAGTGGCTGCACACTTGTGCAATTCTATTGGATAGGAGTGGAGAGAAACCATACTGTACTGCTATTATAATGTATACGTTTTCATGGCGTCAATAGGTTTTCGTAAAAAATTTTCTTCATTTCACAAATTTTTCCGTTAGATGAATATTTCATAATCTTTCGAGTTTAATAACTCCCTCGCGCGATCCCAGTCATCCTGCTGCCGGAACGATAGTCGGAGCACACCTGGCACATCTTCACGACTTTCAATAATTTGAACATTGCTCAAGTTAATGTGATGATTTCCCAGCTCTGTCGCAATGCTGCCAATAATACCCGGATGGTCAGGAACATTCACGTACAGTTCATAAAGCGCTTGAATTACACCTTTGCGGCGTTCCGGCATGCGGCTGCGGAACTCGCCAGCCTCAGTGAACTGTTGAATAATACCTTCACCATCCTGACGCTGTAACATATCAATAAATTGCTCCGTAGACGCTTTCCAGTCCTGAAGTAGATGGAGAACAACATCCCTATTGTTAATCAAAATATCTCTCCAGATAACCGGGTCGCTTGATGCAATGCGGGTAATATCCCGGAACCCGCCAGCAGCGAGCAGTTCGTACAGCTCATTGCTCTCATTATAGGAACGTACTTGATTAACCAATGCTACAGCAACTACATGCGGCAAATGGCTGATTGCGCCAACCACTTCATCATGTTCCTCCGGATTCATCCGAATAATGTGTGCCTTCGTATAGCGGAGCAGAGATACAAGTCTGCTGTAAGCTTCTTCATCCGCCGAATCGTCGGGAGTGAGCACGTAGTAAGCATTTTCGAACAACAGTGTCGTTGCCGCTTCAACGCCTGAACGCTCCGAGCCTGCCATTGGATGCCCGCCTATAAAATGCACATCGTCCCAAGATAGAGAACGGGCGCAGCGTGCAACCGAGGCCTTGGTACTCCCCACATCAGTTACGATACAGCCTGACTTAAGCGGTAAATTCCGCAAATCACTCAGCATCGATTCCAGCATTCCAACCGGACAGCATACAAATATGTAGTCCGCATCCTCTACCGCTTCGTGCAAGGAAGTCGTCGCTTCGTCTACAACGCCGCGCTGCACATACTTCTCTGTTGAAGACGGGCTCGGAGAGTAACCAACTACATGCATGCCAGGTCTATTTTTGAAACAGAGGGCGAGGGAGCCTCCGATTAGCCCCACGCCCAATATAGCAATCTTAGTTCTCATGAAGTCACCTTAATCTCGGCCAGCGCTTCTTCCAAGGCTTGAATCATTGCCTCATTTTCTTCTTGGCTGCCAATTGTAATACGTAAGTGATTTGGGTATTTATGATGCCCCGCACGCGCTATAACGCCACGACGCAGGAGCGCGTTAAAGACTTCAATTGCAGAAAAACCTACATCAACCATAATGAAGTTGCCGTGAGCCGGGAAGCTCTCCAAATTCATACGGACAAATTGCTGCTCTACATATTGAATGCCCGCTGCATTCTTCTGTCTGCAATCTTCAATGAACCCTTGGTCTTGAACGGCAGCCAATGCTGCTGCTTGTGCGAAGCGAGTCGTATTGAACGGTTCGCGCACTTGATTAATCGTACGGATCACGTCAGCATGTCCAACCCCGTAGCCGATACGTAGGGATGCAAGTCCATAAATTTTCGAGAACGTGCGCAAGGACACGACATTGGAATAACGACGAACCAAATCTAATCCATCACGGAAGGACGGATCTGTCACGTATTCACAGTAAGCTTCATCCAATACAATCATGACATTTGCAGGCACTTGTGCAACAAAGTGCTCCAATTCATCCGCACTTACAATTGTGCCTGTCGGATTGTTCGGATTGCAGATCCATATGATCTTCGTCCGTTCGTTTACGGCAGCAAGCATTGCTTCCAGATCATGAGCCCCTTCTTTCAAAGGAATCTCTACTGTGACAGCCCCTTCAATCTCTGCATTATGCTTGTATTGAGGAAACGTCTGATCTGCGATAACAATCTCATCACCTGGAATCAGGTACGCACGGCATATCATCAATATAACTTCATCGGAACCTGCGCCGAAAATCAATTGATTGTGTTCAACGCTCAAGTGTGCCGCAACAGCATCTGTCAATGCTCTAGCCGCTCCATCGGGATAAATGCTCGTATTGTTCACTTCATTCAATATCGCTTGCTTCGCATGCTCAGAGGATCCGAACGGATTCTCGTTGGAAGCCAGCTTGATAATACGATCCAAGCCAAGCTCCCGCTTCACTTCATCAACAGATTTACCTGGCTGGTATACAGGCAGGTGTACAACACTGTTCTTCGGCTGCATATGGGTACCACCTTTCTCATCTACAGAGATCATTGCAAAAAAATTAATATTTTAATTGTCGCACAAAATTACAAATTTGCAAGATCCCTTCTTCAGATGAATCAGGATGCTCCAGAAGCGGCAGCGCTTCTTCAATGCGCCTTACAATGGCACTGCCTACAATCACACCGTCGCAGCGTGTCGCAAAATGCTTCACATGCTCTGCTGTAGAAATGCCGAATCCAATCGCAATAGGAAGCTCTGTACTGCGTCGCACCAGTTCAATAAACGAATCTACCTGTGAGTCGAAAGTGTCTCTTACACCCGTAACGCCAAGCGAGGATACACAATAAATAAAGCCTCTTCCTTCTGCCACAATGGAGCTAACACGAGATTCCGAAGTCGGCGCAACGAGTGGAATGAGATGAATGCTCATACGATCAGCAGCTTCACGGACTACATGACTCTCTTCATAAGGCAGATCAGGAATGATTATACCGCTAATTCCGGCCTCCCTAGCCTGTTGTAAGAAGCTGTCCAGTCCAAATTGCAGCACTGGATTATAATAAGTAAACAATACATAAGGAATTTGTGCACCTTGTTTCCTAGCCTGAGCAGCAATGCGCAATCCATCAGCGATCGACACATGATTGCGTAACGCGCGTGCCGATGCTCGCTCAATAACTGGACCGTCAGCCAGCGGATCGGAATACGGAATGCCAAGTTCAATAATGTCTGCGCCGGCTTGCTCCATCTGCAGAAGAAGCCGAAGAGTGATTTCACAGGTTGGATCACCTAACGTTATAAATGGCATCAATGCGGACTTGCCCTGTTCTTGTAAAGTACGGAATGTATCATCCAGCAAATTGCGGCTTGCTAATGTCTGACTCATAGCAGCTCCTCCCCCAACCTCTCCATAATCGTGGCAACGTCTTTGTCCCCACGGCCTGACAAGCAAATCACAATTAGATCATCCTTATTCATGCCAGGTGCTGATTTGATCGCCTGCGCAATCGCGTGTGACGATTCCAATGCAGGTATAATGCCTTCTGTACGGGTAAGAAGCTGCAACGCATCCATGGCTTCATCATCTGTAATAGGCACATACGATGCTCGTTCCGAATATTTCAGATAGGCATGTTCTGGCCCTACTCCCGGATAATCCAATCCAGCGGAGATAGAATGTGCCGGCTGAACTTGACCAAACTGATCTTGAAGCAGATAGCTCATCGATCCTTGGAAAACCCCTGGTGTCCCAAGTGTCATCGTAGCCGCATGATAAGGGGTATCAATTCCTTTGCCTGCTGCCTCAACCCCAAGAAGCTGAACCGACTCATCCTGCAAAAACGGATAGAACATCCCCATAGAGTTGCTCCCTCCGCCAACAGCAGCGATCAGCAGATTCGGCAAACGTCCTTCTAATTCAAGGATTTGCTTGCGTGTCTCATCTCCAATAATTCGCTGGAAATCCCGCACAATCATCGGATACGGATGCGGCCCTACAACGGAACCGAGAATGTAGAACGTGTCCTGCACATTGCTGACCCAGTAACGCAGCGTTTCATTCCCTGCATCCTTCAACGTTTTTGTTCCTGACATCACAGGCACAACCTCTGCACCGAGAAGTTTCATACGGAACACATTCAGGCTTTGACGCTTCATATCCTCTTCACCCATAAATACTTTGCACTCCATGCCCAGCAGCGCTGCGACTGTTGCGGTGGCAACACCATGCTGTCCCGCCCCTGTTTCTGCAATCACCTTTGTCTTGCCCATACGCTTGGCTAACAAGGCTTGACCGATGGTGTTGTTGATTTTATGGGCACCGGTGTGGTTCAAATCCTCACGCTTCAAATAAATCTTGGCTCCGCCCAGCTTCGCAGTAAGCCGCTCTGCATAATAGAGCGAGGTAGGTCGCCCTGAGTATTGAGTCAGCAGCTTGATCAATTCTGCTTGAAATTCTGGATCCTTCACATGTGTACGATAAGCCTCTTCCAGTTCCAGAAGCGCACTCATCAATGTCTCGGGCACAAAACGGCCTCCAAATGGTCCGAATCTGCCTTTTTCGTCCGGTAGAACCGCTGTTTCTGTTGCTGTCGCACTACTCTTTTCCATGCTCATTTCCCCTCACCCTTTCGATAAATTCCTCAGCTTTGGATATATCTTTTACTCCATTTGTTTCAACACCACTTGATACATCAACACCGTCTATATCGTACTCTCTCACTACTAGACCGACATTATCAGGGGACAATCCGCCAGCGATATAGAGAGGGAGCTTTAATGAAGCTAATTGGTCTGCATAAGCAGGGATTACCGTCCAGTCGAACACTTTGCCAGAACCGCCGCCTTGAATCGGACAATGTGTATCTAGCAGGACAACATCTGCATATTGGACATCCAGCTCATATGCTACCGCATTTGCTGCTATAGACTGGCAGAGCTGGTGCTCGTCAGCACGAATGATAGGAACCGTCCTCCATATCTGAACATCATAGTGATCCTTTACCCATTCCAATAATGCCGTATCGCCCTTCACATGGAGCTGAACACTTGTTATCGGCACTGCATCCAGCACTTGCTTCAGCTCTTCACGAGTTGGATTCGCGAACACACCTACAAGATCTGGAAGTTCTTCTCCTTCCTCCCTCAGCTTCAACAGCCACTGCTTAACGTGAGACGGCTGCACCTGTCTTCGACTCGGTGCAAAGACGAATCCAATATGATCTGGTCTCAGTTGGACAACTCGACGCGTCATCTCGAGATCCGTCAGGCCGCATATTTTCACTTTCGTTGCACGAGCAGCACATGAACGCTCACTCGCTGTAGGTGACGATTGTTCGCTCGATGCTTCAACTTCCATCTTCTTCACTCCTTACGTCTGTTTACGAAGCAGTGTTCGAATTTAGAAGACCGCTCATCAAGTGCTCTACTGCATCCTTTACATTGTCTTGTCTCATGAAATGTTCCCCTACCAGCACTGCATCGACATGCAGCTCATCCATGCGACGGAGATGCTCCGG
Source organism: Paenibacillus sp. E194 (assembly GCF_000935845.1). Lineage (NCBI taxonomy): Bacteria > Bacillati > Bacillota > Bacilli > Caryophanales > Paenibacillaceae > Paenibacillus > Paenibacillus sp. E194. Next base: position 2,597 of record NZ_JMDX01000081.1, on the reverse strand, counting down.
AAGATGGATACCGCTCTCGCTGACTAAGATACAACCTGACGGAGCCAAATGGCGAATACGATGGGTCTGCTCGATATCGGTCTCGAACGAATGCAAGTTTCGATTGTTGATGCCGACTAACTTGATTCCTTCAATTCTGCCTACACGTTCCATTTCGACTTCATCATGGACTTCCACGAGAACGTCCATGCCAAGTTGTCTAGCTGTTCCGTGCAGATGCTGCAATTGGTCGTCACTCAAGATCGCTGCGATCAGCAGGATTGCATCCGCACCTATCAATCTTGCTTCAAGCACTTGAAGCTCATCAATAATAAATTCCTTCCGCAAAATCGGCAGTTCTGTCAGCGCACGCACCTGCTGCAGAATGTCATTACCACCTTGAAAATATATGCGATCTGTAAGTACGGACAATGCATCAGCACCTGCCGCCTCATATCCAGCTGCAATCTCAGCTGGATTAAAATGCTCGCGAATCAGCCCTTTGGATGGCGATGCCTTCTTTACTTCAGCAATCAAAGCAACCGAACGGTTCTTATTTACGGTAAGTGCCCCAGTGAAGGAGCGGCAAGGTGAAAGCGCTGCTGCCTCCAGAATTGCCTCATTCCGATTCATCACTTGTCTAAGCACTTGTATCTCTTCTTCCTTCGTTCGTACAATCCGTTCAAGAAACATGACTTAGCCCTCCTGTTGCTGCGATCCATTGCTCCAGCTTCTGATTCGCCAGCCCATTATCGATTGCATCAGCGGCAATCCGCACGCCTTCTGCAATGGAGCTCGATTGTCCCGCAACGTAAATACATGCCCCCGCATTTGCAAGAACAATATCGCGATGCGCGCCTTGCTCTCCGCTAAGCAGACCTCTTATAATTTGCGCGTTCGCTGCAGCGTCTCACCCAGCACACTAGTCAAAGGCTGCGTGTGTAGACCAAGCGCCTCCGGTGTAATGGTATATGTGAATACTTCTCCATTTTTCAGTTCACTAACTTGTGTTGGGGCCGACAGACTGATCTCATCCAATCCATCTTCGCTCGCAACAACGAGCGCACGCTTCAACCCTAATTCACGCAATACAGATGTGATCGTACCCGTCTTGGTGCGATCATAGATCCCAAGGACTTGCCGATCAGCTCCCGCTGGATTTGTCAATGGGCCAAGCATGTTGAATACGGTGCGTATCCCCAGTTCCTTGCGTGGTACAGCCGCATGTTTCATTGCAGGATGATAGACTTGCGCGAACATGAAGCAGATGCCGATTCGTTCCAAGCACTGTGCAGCTTCCTCGCTCGTCAGCTGAATATTTACACCCAGCGCCTCCAGTACATCCGCACTCCCCGAGCGACTGGAAGCCGATCGGTTGCCATGCTTCGCAACCCGCACGGATGCGGATGAAGCGATGATGGCAGCGACTGTGGAGACATTCAACTTATGAATGCCCGATCCGCCTGTTCCACACGTATCAAGGAGTCGCTCATGCGAAGTGACCACTTGATGGGCGCGGCTGCGCATCGCTTCAGCAAAGCCCGCAATCTCATCAACTGTCTCCCCCTTCAAACGCAGACCTGCAAGCAGTGCTCCAATCTGAGCCGATGTCGCATGACCATCCATAACATCTGCCATGACATCCCTCGCTTCTGCGCGGCTTAAGTGATGCCCTGACAGCACTTGGCCAAGCGCCTCCTTCATCAGTGCACTTCCGATTACAAGTTGGCTCGTCATCCCAAATTCCTCCCTTCGGCGACGGGAATCGAAGCAGCCCGTTCTTCCGTTCCGATATAATAGTCCCAGTTCGCCGGCATCACCGAAGTATAGGATGCCGCGTATCCAACCGCACTTCCCTCAGCTGCTTTCGTTAGCACGCTCTCGTTAACATTGCCCTCTTGACCTTCAGCGCCACCTTCGCTGCCGAACATCTCTTCTGTCATCCGAATCGCCAGCAGCAGTGCTTTTGCCTTGTTAATCGTTTCTTCGTATTCCATCTCCGGAACCGAATCCCATACAACACCAGCACCTGCCTGCACGTAAGCACGACCTTCTCGGAAAATAATCGTACGTATCGTAATACAGGAATCCATATTCCCATTGAATCCTAAGTATCCGATAGCGCCCCCATATATCCCACGTGACTCTTCTTCCAACTCTGCAATAATCTCCATTGCACGAAGCTTCGGCGCTCCGGACAATGTACCTGCAGGCAAGCATGAGAGGAAGGCATCGAAGAAATCCTTGTTCTTGCGAAGCTTGCCAGAAACGTTCGATACGATATGCATGACATGGGAATAACGCTCAACATTCATGTACGTATCACAACGGACACTGCCGAACTCGCATACGCGGCCGAGATCATTCCGACCGAGATCAACAAGCATCACATGCTCGGCTCGCTCCTTCTCATCCTGCATCAGATCTGCTTCCAGCGCTGCATCGGTGTCAGCTGTGACGCCACGTGGTCTTGTTCCTGCAATCGGCCTCGTCTCTACCCGCTCATCTTTAATGCGCACAAGCATCTCTGGAGAAGTACCAACAATCATGTCGTCCTCTGTCTTGAGCACATACATATAAGGGGTAAGATTCGTCATTCTCAGCACCCGGTACACATC
>NZ_JMDX01000080.1:0-23219 GCF_000935845.1 Paenibacillus sp. E194 | reverse complement strand
AATCTACAATAATGTACTGGTCATCCTGACGGAACATCACGTCCAGCTTCACGTATACGTTCGTGTCTGCTAGTAATATGGTATTCAAGCGCTCCAATTCCATTAGCCGGACGCCCGCGTCTTCTCTAAATTGATGAACACTAAAACTATTCAGAAATCGGTCGGCCAATATCGGAATCCGAGCCTTGATTGTCTCAATCGTTCGTGTTGGCAATTGTCCGCCATAGTACATTTCATGCAGCATTGTACGCTGCTTCGGCAGTTCCTTCCACGCTTCCACATCGAGTGAATCGGTGTATGCCTGATTCAATAGATTGCGTACTCGCCGGACGATATCCTCCGCATCCATCACCCGACCGGATTGATGCATCTGCATCAATGCAGCTTCTGCCATCTTATGCATCGCTTCTCCAAATACGAGGTGCAAGTTCGTCATCTGCTTCAGTTGATAAGCCTGTCTGGCTAATGGCGGCGCATCACGAAACCAGCCATTGTGCGATGCATAATAATGATAGTAATACTTGCGTCTGCACTCTTCGAACAGCACATGCCGCGACGGCGACCATGACCATTCCGGGTAAGGCTTACGCTGCATGGAAATCTCCCCTCTCCCCATGTACGTTCATCAATCTCCAATTCTGTAGAAGCTATTATAGCATGTTCACGGTGTATGGCAGGGGAGAAGTTATCTGTACCCCGTTACCTGTATCCCTTATCTGTATTCTATGTCCAGCAGCAGCCACTTTACCATAAGGGCCGCTCAGCAAAACAGCCTCGACTCGATTGTTCGAGTCAAGGCTGTTTTGCTGAGCATTGTTCCTTATTTTCATCGCTATATTGTTCATCTACATCCTGAACCGTCATCTGCCCTATTTCCCTGCTGTCAGGCCTTCACCCGGCCAAGCCTTACATCCAATTCCTGAATACAGTCCGAATGATCATATAGCTCATTCTCAATCAGCGAGGTAACCGGGTATAGTCTCATCCGTTCCGAAGCATAGGGCCGCAGTTGTCTGGCAAGCGCCTCAATCTCAATCGAGACTGGGCGAAGCCACGCATCGGCCTCCTCTGGATCCAATATAGCTGGCATACGTGTCTCGAATTCTGCAATTAGCTTATTGGAACGCGCCATTAGCAGCGTACAAGTCTGCTGCACTCTTCCTTGTGCGTCCCGCCATACTTCGTACAATCCTGCTACGCCGAAGATCCCTTGCTTGCGAAGCACCACATGTACGGGATAACTCTTTTTGCCTTCCTGCCGCCAATAGTAGAGCCCGCTGCACGGAATGATGCACCGCTGTCGCTCTGTCAGCTTCCAGTATGCTGAATTCGTATGAATGGAATAAATATCAGCATTCAGTGAATCCTTGCCCCAGAAGGGTACCATCCCCCACCGATATTCATCCAACACACGTCTACCCTCAAGCTCCCTAATAGCCGGCACCGTCTGCGTCGGACTAATGTTGAAGCGCCGTTGATAAGGGTAGAGCACCTGCTCAATTCCAAATGCCCGTTCAATCTCTGATAGATCAGTGGAAATCGAAAGTCTCCTGCACATGTCCATCATCCTCCTCATGGACATTATTGTCTGTATAATTAGAAAAATTATGCAGACCATTCCACGCAAAGGAATGAGGACAAATCCCTTACTCCATGACATGCCGCCTTAAGGCGAACAACTCTCTCAATTCGGTTGGGGACAGCTCTGTAATCCACTTCTCTCCTCCGCCAATTACCTGATCATTCAAAGTTTGCTTCTGCTCAATCATATCGTCTATTCGCTCTTCCAACGTGCCGAGTGCAATCAACTTATACACCTGCACATTCCGTGTCTGCCCAATACGGTATGCCCGGTCTGAAGCCTGATTCTCCACCGCTGGGTTCCACCAGCGGTCGTAATGGAACACATGATTGGCAGCTGTTAAATTCAGTCCCGTCCCACCAGCCTTTAGCGACAGGATGAAGATGCGCGGACGTTCTTCTGCTGGAAGTGACTCGTCCTGGAAGCGCTGAACCATGCGATCCCGCTCTGCCTTCGGCACACTGCCATGCAGAAACGGAACGGTCTCCTTCATGTTTCGCTCCAGCACCTCTTGCAACAGCTTGCCCGTCTCGGCATACTGTGTGAATATGAGACTCCGCTCTCCCGTCGACTGCAGCTCATCCAGCATCTCTAGCAGGCGTGTAAGCTTACCTGAACGAGCGGAATCCCGTCCAGATACTCGGTCTCGCAGCACAAGTGATGGATGATTGCATACCTGCTTCAGCTTCGTCAACGCAGTGAGTACTCTGCCCCTTCGTTCCATTGGATCGAGTCGATCCAGATCGTCGAACAGCGTCTGCAACGTCTGCTCATACACCGAAGCTTGCTCTGCGGTCAGAGGAACGTAGACTTTCGATTCATTCTTATCCGGCAAGTCAAGCTGAATCTCAGGATCCCGCTTCAGCCTGCGCAGCAGAAATGGCTGCACAAGTCGCTGTACAAGCTTCGTCCACTCTGCATCTCGACTGCGTTCGATCGGATTCACGTACGTTCTTCGGAATTGTGCCAACGTACCCAAATATCCTGGATTTACGAAATCAAAGATCGACCACAGCTCCGTCAAATGATTTTCCATTGGCGTACCTGTCAAGGCAATCCGGTGCTTCGCGCGCAGCTTCCGAATGGCTGCAGACTGCTTCGCATAAGGGTTCTTAATGTTTTGCGCCTCATCCAAGCATAGCGAGTTCCACATGATTGGCCATAGTAGCTCACGATCCATCAAGGCCAACGTGTACGTTGTGATGACCACATCAGCCATACGAATCTCCTCTGCAAATCGCTCATCCCGGATTCGGTCAGCACCATAATGCAAATACACTCGAACATCCGGCGCAAATCGTTCCAACTCTCTCTGCCAGTTCCCAATAAGTGAAGTTGGACAAATCAATAGAGAAGCCCCTGACGCCGGTTCCATTTCCTTCACTCTCAGAACATAGGCTATCCATTGTATCGTCTTACCAAGCCCCATATCATCCGCAAGACAGGCACCAAGGCCGAATAGACGAAGGAACATTAGCCAAGAATATCCATCAGCCTGATACTTCCGCAGTGTTCCCTGCAATCCTACCGGCAACTCACTAGGTGGGATCGATTCATGATGCTGAAGCATGCCTAGCCAATGTTGCAACTGCTCATTCAGTTCCAGTTCAAGCTGTAGGCTATTGTCACGCTCAATATCTTCATCCAGCAGCCCTTCCTCCAGACGCTTCCGTTCCATGGCCATATGATGCTCAAGCACCTCGCCGAATGTCATCCCACCGCTATCGACTTGCTTCATCAAGCGGCGAATTTCCTTCACGTCATCCGGATTCAATTGAATCCATTGGCCATGGAGTTGAACAAGCCTGCGATCTTGTTCGATGAGCTGACGGAATTCCGCTTCACTTAAGTGCACGTCACCAACCGCGAGTCTCCAATCGAACTGAATCATCTGATTCAATCCCATCGCAGAAGCGGAGAAGGAACCTGCGGAAGAAGGGATCCTCGCCTTTAGCCGAGTTCTCATCTGGCGCACACGCTGCCACCAAGCAGGCACAATGACCCGGAACCCAGCCTCTGCTAGCTGAAGGCTTCCCTCAGCTAAGAAGCGCCATGCATCCTCTTCGCCAAGCTTCGTCTTCAATTGGAGAGAACGGCTCTCTGTGTCCCCTTGATCTTCTTGCTTCATTTCCAAACCTGCTTCTGTCTCATGCATACTAGTGCGTTCCGGCTGCTCCAATAGAAGCTTCCGGCTAACCCCGGAATCCTCAAGCCAAGGGGCGATTTGCAGCACCTTTCCGATATCTCGAGTCAGCCTCTCTTGGAGGAATGGCCTCCATTCTTCCGGGAAATCTCCAGCAGCTGCCTTCACTTGACTCCTGATCTCGCCATCAATCCTATACTCGCTCAATACACATGCAATTTGAGCATTCGGATCCATCTTGTCCTGCAGCAAGATGCGAAGCGCCCAAGGCAGCCGCTCCTGTTCCGGCTCATCAATACGAAGCACGACACGGAAGGGCGTCTCATCTCGGGTCCAGCCTATCATTTCAAGCCAATCTTGCTCCCCCGTCCACTGCGATGATTGCAGGGGAATGCGCAGCTCCTCCAGTTCTGGGCGTGCACGCAGAGCGGCAGAGCGCAATGAGTCTCGCTCCTGATTATCCGATAGCAGTTCTGTCATCAACACATCGAACCAATGGACAAGCTCGGGATGCTCGATCTGTTGCGCTTGGTGAAGTAATTCGCGCTGCTGTTTCTGCTCTGATTCGCTTAGCAGCAGTTCCCAGCCGAATGCACCCGCTTTCCATTTGGCGTAAGACGGCTCATATCGCCCCTCTTGCAGCAGAGTCATATACAGCTTAGCCATCTCACTTAGAATGCGGAAGCTGTCTCCTGACTTCAACTCTGTCCAACCTACGTGCGGCGTCATCGCTATCACCTCCAGCATTTCAGCTGCGGTAACAACAATCCCTTCAATACGCCCCTCTCCCTCTACAGGGAGCATCGTACCGTAGAAGGAAGGAGCATGCCAACCGAACAACAGATGCTTCAGTGTTCGCACGTCCCGCCTCATTCCACTATGAAATAACAGGAATGTACCGTCGCTTCGTCTCAAGCATTCCACGTTCCAAGGCGATTGTTCGATCATGTTAGCAGTGCCCCTCCTCTCAACTCTTCTTGAAATGCTCTTAACCGAGAATACCGTTCCAGCAAGTTATCCATGTACCGCTCCCACGTTGGAAGAGAGCCCTTGCGTTCATACATCGAACGAAGCTCATGCAGCAAGGTAACCGCTATCCTGTATTGATCACGATTACGTTCCTCAATATGCCGTTCAATGGCCTGATGATATAACGGCAGCAACATGTCTGGCGCCGCGGCAGCGACTTGCCTCCATTCAGCCGCATCTGCCTCCTCGGGCGATATGCGGCGTGCGATCTGAATATCAGCCCAATCACGATATCTTCCCTGCTCTAGGAGGAAAGAAGACAAATACGGGTATATACCAGGCAGCAGCGCCAGCAACAGCGAATCAAGTTCTTGATGCATACCTACGTGTGCATCATAAGCCTGTCTCCACAACATCCAATACCGTTCCAAATGCTCTCGTTGCCGGGATTGGCTGACCATCGGAGCCAGCGCCTTCAACCACATCAGCAGCTTCTCATGATCTCCACTGTGCATCCGAGCGTTAGCATACTGTACAAATCGCTCAGGTTCATTATAGAAAGTGAGTGAATGCACATGAGCGATTGCATCTTCGTCACAGCCAAGCAACGATTCAATATGGATAAGCGCGACCCGAATTGAATCACGCAGGCGGGGACGAAGCTCGGATAACGGCTTCAACCTCTCCTTAAGCCGTGTACGCTCAAGCTGCAGCTCTTCGGGATCGTTCAGTACCCCCGACCACACGAGCGCAAAGGCAGCCAGTCTATCTACAGGAGACTCCTCTTCAGATAGAGCCACCTGCTCTGCCACGACACCTAAGTGACGAAGATGTTCCTTAAAGGCCTTTGGTAGCTTAGAGCCGGCGAAGCGGCGGCTTAATTCTGTAAGCTCCTCCATACAAGGACGAACAGCATCATCAGCGGAAATATCGCGAGAATGGTAGCCTCGCGCAGCTTGCGCATAGCGTTCAGCCAATTGCTGAATCAAGAACAACTGCACATGCATGCGCAGCAGCGTGCGCACCTGCTCTGCCATCGCTTCGCTGTCACGGTACAGCTGCTCCTTAACCCACTTGGTAATATCCACTACAGAGGATTGGAAGTCTGTAAACGGCCGTGCATATTTTCTATGAAATAAGAGATGCCAGTCCTTGGCAGAAGCATCTGCTGATAAGGTCATCTGACTCGCTCTAACGCGGCGCTCCCGTTCAGCCTTCTGTGCTTCACGCTTGCGAGCAGCAGTACGTTGTCTCTCAAGCTCAATGAAGGCTTGACGGAAATTAGACAGGTACAGTTCAGGCTTCTTCCCTGCTGCCTCGCATAATTGGAAGAACAGCGCCGCCCTATGCTTGCACTCATTCCCAGTTCGGCAAGTGCAAGTACTCGCCTCGACACGTTTCATATGGAGGCTCACATGATAGCGTTCCGTCTCATGCACTTCAGCCCTGATCACCCGAGCTTTTCCCACGTCCTCATGCACATGGGATACTGCATTCTTACGGTAATAGCGCCATCCCTGCTCCAGCGTCGCGTACGAATAGTGCTCCTTCATTTGACCGGCTAAGCGGTTGATGTCGTCCACAGATACGTCCGGTTGCTGCAACGTCAATACCCTCCATTACTGCGGCAATGCTCTTCCAAGACCTGTCCGATCGCAAGCATCCGCGAAATTCTGTATCCTTTCAGTTTACACAAAAAAACGGGAATATAGAAGAAAAAGAGCGTCTCCCATGTGGAAACACTCTCAATCGATCAGATCCGCAAGTTCCGCCCTCGCCTGATCAACGTATATCATGCCTTGTAGATTGGGGGAGTTCAGATCATCATGATCCTGCTTCTCCCCGATTTATATTGCTGATTCACTGGTTGAATCAACCTGAATAGGATGTGTGCCCCGAACCTCAGCCACCGTACGAATCGGATAATGACGGAACAGAATCGAGCCAAGGAATCCTGCTCCAGCTCCAGCTAATGCACATAACACAGCTGTAATCGTAACCATAAAAGGATCATTGAAACCGTACATCACCATAAGCCCCGCAATTGGTGTTGCAGTCCCTGTCGCATCATTGACCAGCCCGAAAAGCGCCACGACCACCCCAGCGGCTGCGCCCCCGATGAAGTTCGTGACATACACCGGGATTGGGTTGGCTGAGATCAGATCCGCTTGTGTCAGAGGTTCAATAGCGACTGCAAGTGTTGTACGACGGTCACCGAACTTCATGCGATGGAAGAACACGAAGTTCATAAATGATGACCCCATTACGGACAAGGCTCCGATTGCCATCGGCAATCCTGTTAAGCCGAGCATAGCCGTTAAGGCCATGGAGCTAAGTGGTGCAGTCGCAACGACTGTAATCACACCACCCAAAATAATGCCCATAATAATTGGATTATTTGTAGCCGTAGCTGAAATAATGCTGCCAATGTTGAGCAGCGTCGCATCTACGATAGGACTTACAAGCTTCGCTAAATAACGCACTAGTGGCGCAGCGACCACAATATTGGCGATAAGATCAAGTCCTGCCGGCACCTTCCGTTCAAATGCCTTAACCAGGAACGAGACGACGTATCCCGCGATAAAGCCAGGAAGCAGCCCCTGCCCGCCACATGCAACACCTAGCATAAGCGCATACACAGGTGACACTCCCATTGCCAGAGACACCAGTGCAGCGGCAGCCACGCCTCCCATGCCGCCGGCTGTCACCCCTACCTCTCTTAAAAATTCCAGATGCAGCATATCACCGCCAACATAGCGCTGGAACGCTTCAACCAAGAAGCTGGCAACTGCAGCGTTCGCTAAGGCTCCCATCGCCTTCATTCCGTTAGGCGCTTTGAAGCTGAACAAGCTAAATAAAGATAGGACAAGCAGCAGCAAGGCTGTTCCTTGAATGATTTGCATCTTCTCTCCCCCAATGCACGTGCTGCGGCAAATCATGTGTACACATGTATTTTAAATCCGAAAGATAATATGTGCATTCATTGTAACAATTGGAGAGCAGGGTTTTCACTGTATATAATACCCACCTAGGAATTGATGAGCATCCGACTAACCCCGCCCTTCTACTTGTCGTGCTCTCATATTCGTCGTTCCATATTCTCTAATCGTTACTTTGACATCATACCGGATCGGTATCGTCGAGAACGTCTCATCCCATTTTTCCTTCTCTTGCTCCCACAGCCGAGGATATGCGATGCGGATCTTGTCGCCAAACCCTAACACATCTGCGTGATATTTCTTTTGCAGCTTATCCAGCAATTTGGTCACCAGTTCCTTAATCTGCTTCTCAGCGTCTTCTTCCAAGCGACGAATAAACTTATTGTCAAAGTCATTGCCATTGGTAATCATTTGCTCGCCAAGCCGACCGTCCGACTTCACTCTTACATCGAAAGATATGCGGCCATTTTCAACATGCGGTTTAATTTGACTTTTCACGTTGGTGATTTCATATACAGATACTTGGTTAGTGATGACGTCCTTACTTTTTAGCACCCCACCCTTGCTGCCGCCCAGAATCCAGTTCGCCGCTTCCATATCCTCTTCGTCAAGATAACCAAGCTGCTTGCCTGTTTTGCCAGATATAACGGAAGCTCCCGACAGCTTCAGCTCCCCGTTGGCCGTGACGACATTCTGTAGCATGAAACTGGTCATCGAATTCAACTTCTCAAGCAAGTTGGTGAGAGACAAGGGCTTCAATAAACGATTCGTTCGATAGCGATTATCAGATATCCCTAACAAACGAAAGGCTGGCACGTCTCCTGGGAGATTGACATCCAACACCTCTTTCCCCTTCCCTCGGCTTATATACACCAAGCAGCTTGGACGAAATTCCTGCTCCCGCATGAAGAAGTCCAGTACATTTCGCAAATTCAGTTGCTGCGCCAAATCTGAACCGATGACCAGCGTTTTGTAGTGCTGTCCGAATATTGGCTTCGATTCCTTCAAGGAAATTTCTCTCGTAATCTGATATAAAGAATCCCCTGACAGGGACACATTTTGATATTTTTTCTTATTTCCTGACGCCTCTTGGCCAGACTGCTCTGGCTTCGCCATTTGATACGTTAAGGTGACCCACCGATTACGCGCATAAGCCGCACCTTTTTTCTCAAATTCCTGCTCTTCTGATGATAAATGGCCGAGATCCAGCGCTGCAGCTACTGTAATACTCAAGTCTTCGATTTCTCTTCGGCTCCAGCACCCACTGAGCAGCAGGATGCTAAGTGAGATGATCGCTATGCGCATGAATCTCAGCTTGCATCTCCTTGTTTTATCCTCCTGCAAATGCCTACCTGATTGTCCAGCATCTGAGACAACATTGCAGCAATGATAGGATACGTCCTGGCGCTTCTTGTTCCTACTCATCGCTCGCCATTCTCCTTCTCAACTTCACAATCATCAGCAAAATAGAAGGTAAAATCCCGAACATGACCATGACCGCGTCGCCTATTCGATCTCCCATAGAGAAGAGATCATTAATATTTCTGGGCGACATGGAGGCAATATAAATAACCGGAATAAGCAAGTACAGCATCGGACGAATATCCTTCTTCATCATTTGTGCCATGCCAAGTGCAGCCGCATAATGTGTAATCGCATATGTAGTGAAGATCTGAATTACCCAAATGACCAGCAGCAACGATTCATATCGTTCAAATAAAATCCCCGGATATTCGAAACTGCGGAACAGCGTGATCGTGGGCCAGGTGCGGCTGACTACACCAGGAATGGACAAGGCTCCAACTGTCATCACTACCGTAACCAAATAAAAAACGCATCGGAATGAGAATGCCAATTACCACTGCACGAACCGCCTTCTTCGGTGTTGTCATATACGCCTGCAGTACAAGCAATATCTCAAAGCCCGAGAAAGAAAGCCCTGTCGTCTTCAGACCATTCAATACTGGACCTATCCCTTGCCCTAGCACAGGCCTTAAATTATTTACATCAAAAATTTTAAAGCTTAGCAGGGCCAAGCCCATAATAATCAAGACCGTTAGCGGAAATACGATTTCGAAGAAACGAGCAATCGCGGCTACCCCACCGACCATGATGTATATGCCAACCCACAGGAAGGACATAATCACCACCCAGCGCGGAGTACCTTCGAGCAAATACAGGTTCATTACTTCCGACATGGCTCGCACCATATTGCCGGATGTCGCTATGAAATAGATAATGATCGATACATTCAACACGGTCCCTAGCCATTTCCCTACAATAAGCTGACCGTATTCATAAAAGGTCTTTCCCGGATAGTGTTGGCTAAGCCTCGCTACAATGATGCCTGCTACCATAGCAACAAGGCCGCCGAGAATGACGGTCAGCCATATATCCGGTGTCTTCACCTTCTCCGCTGCTGTTCGAGGGAGCGTTAGAATCCCCACTCCTAGTATATAATTGGCCACAAATACAGCGGCCTGCTGTGTCGTAATTTTCTCATTTGATCCAATGGGTTGACTCATGGTTCTCCACACCTCCTTCTATCCTGCTTACTCCTCACGAGTTGGATTCTGTGTGTCCAGCATCTTAGGGCGCTTCTTCATCAGCCTCAGCGGGGCACGCAAAATGAAGTCCTTCCAATCTGATAAGCGATAAGGCACAGCGGGGCTCATGTATGGCACACCGAAGCTTTTTAGCTTAACTAGATGACTGCATAGCAGCAAGAAGAACAGAACGACGCCATACAAGCCAAGTATCGATGCAAAAAATATTGCGATGAACCGCAAAATGCGCAAAGAAATACCTGCACTGTATTGCGGAATAGCGAAGGAGGATATCGCCGTTACTGCAACAACGATGACCATGAACGGACTGACTATCCCCGCCCTAACTGCGGCATCCCCGATGACAAGACCACCCACAATACCAACCGTTTGTCCAATCGGCTTCGGCAGACGAAGACCCGCTTCACGCAAGATCTCCAGCGATACCTCCATAATGAGCACCTCGATGATCGAAGGAAATGGAACGCCAACACGAGTACCTGCAATGGACAATACCAGCTTCGTTGGGATCAGACCCTGATGGAACGAGATCAAGGAAATATACAAGGAAGGGCCAAAAGTCGATACAAATGCCGCAAAATACCGCAGACAACGAACTAGTGTCCCCGCCATCCATCGCTCATAATAATCCTCAGGCGATTGAAGCAGCATGGTGAAAGTCGCTGGTGCAAGCGCAGCATACGGGCTGCCTTCAAGAAAAATCGCCACCCGTCCTTCCATCAAGGCACACAAGGTTCGATCCAGCCGTTCCGTGCTCTGCAGCTGCGGAAAAGGAGATAAATAATTATCCTCTATCAGCTGTTCAATATAGCTTGTATCTGGAATCTCATCGATGTCGATTTTGCTTATGCGATCCAGCACATCGGTAACAAGCTGCTTATCCGCTATATCCTCGATGTATGCGACAACCATCTCACGTTGTAACCGGGTTCCGACACGGCGATGAATGAACGTGAGCTTCTTGTTCTCACCTTGCTGTCTGAGCAGCGTCATATTATCAACAAGGCATTCATTGAAGCCAAGCCTTGGCCCGCGTACGAGCACCTCAGATGGCGGTTCGTCCACGCCGCGCACCTTCACCTTCCTCGTATTGAACATAATGGCTCCGATATGCCCTTCAATGAACAAAGCCGTATCGCCCTTCAACACATCGTACGTACAGTCATTAACAATCATATTCTCCTTCATCGATCCGACAGGGAGAATATGCTCGATCAAATATTCCTTCGTATACTTATAATCAGGAGAAGCAACTGCTCCCCCCTCAGATGGCGGCCGAAGCTCTCCCATCAAGGATTTCAGCAAGTGCTTATCGATGAAGTCCCGATCCGAAATCCCTCCAACGAACACAAGCGCTGCACGCTGTGTCGTGTAGCCAAGCTGGAACAATCGTATGTTCACATCCTCCATCTGGCCGATATCTTCCTTGACCTTATTGAGATCCTCCTCAAAATGGCCTACAAACCCCTCGTAAGCCGTCTCGGCTTTCCGATTCCCCTGATCATCTTCATCCTTCATCGTGATAGACATAATCTTCGATAATGCAAAAGGAACAATGCCTGCAATCGCCGCTTGCACGAACGCTTGCCAGCTTGGTATATAAGGCGCAATCGCCTGCCACATTTTTCATCACCTTCCCGTAATATGCCCCGCTCTTTCCTGAGTATGCATTTCGTGGAAGATGATGAGGCCTACCATGGCAAAGTAGGTATTTTGACATTGCAGCCTATGAACGCAAAACAGTGCGAACTATGTTGTTTGCAGCATCAAATGTAAATCAGGTTTAGTTTTAAGTAGAAAAACTATATTTTAGAACTAACTATTTATATAATAAAATTTGGTTTCCATGATCATCATTGTAATACTCTTATCCGTCAATGCGCTTGTCGGCATTGTGGACGATTCGATCAGTTTCCATATGCTTGCTTATATCGACCTGCGTTATCAAGGTTGTGTTCGGTCTATATTTACTGCTGTGGAGCAAGCCATCTTCGATGAACATACGCCGCAAGACATCGGTGTCTAATGCTACATAACTTCTTTACTACCACACCGACCCATTTATGAATCCGGTGGCCATAGATTGATGAACTCGCAAAAACAACCCTGGCCAATCATCCGCTGACTGGCTAGGGATTTATTTAGGAGCAACAGCTTCGGATGCTGGAATTCCAAGCTTTCTTGATTCGATAATTGCGGATATTCTAGATCATACGTAACGACCATTTCCATACGCGAAATGTCGGATGTTGATTGTTTAACCTCGCTACAATGATAGTGGAAGGAGGGCATGACATGGATATGCTGAAGGATATGAATCAGGCTTTGGCCTATATCGAAGACAATTTAGATCAGGACATCGATTACGCCCAGGTGGCTCGGCTTGCAGGAACCTCGGAATATCACTTTCGAAGACTCTTTTCCTATTTGGCCGGTATGTCTCTGAACACGTATGTCCGCAACCGCAGGCTGTCTCAGGCCAGTCAGGAGTTGCACAAGAACGACGTCAAAGTAATAGATATCGCCATTAAGTACGGCTACCATTCCGCAGACGGATTCACGAGGGCGTTCAAGGATTGGCTTGGGATCTCTCCCTCGGAAGTGAAGGGTCTGAAGCATCTGAAAGTATTTCCGCGCATGACCTTCCAGCTCACCATTCGAGGAGGAGTCGACATGAATTATCGGATCGAACAAAAGGAAGCATTCAAGCTCGTGGGTGTAAAGCGCCGCGTGCCCATCGTATTTGAGGGCGAGAACTCTGAAATTATGAAGCTAGCTCAATCGATTACCGTAGAACAGCGGACAAAACTGCAAAGCTATCGAAACACCGAAGTCACCACTGTGGTCAATGCGTCCTACCATTTCGGAGAGGGCCGTCATGAAGAAAAAGGCGAACTAGATCATCTCATCGGATCGATTACGACGCTTGATGCTGATTTTGACGGCTTTGAGGTAGTTGAAGTGCCTGCCTGCACATGGGCTATATTCAGTTCAGTCGGTCCCTACCCTCATACACTTCAGCAGACATGGGCAAAAATCGCCTCCGAATGGCTGCCTTCATCTTCCTATGAGTTAATCGAGGTACCTGAAATTTGCTTTACCGGAGATATGTCCGATCCGCATCAGGTATACAGCGAAATCTGGATCGGTGTGAAAGAAAAAGCATAGTAAGCTAAAAACCCTTGATTCGGTAATATCACCGGATCAAGGGTTTTCTTAATTATCATCAATATACTTCAACAACGATTCCTGCCCAAGCTCCGCGGTCAAATGCCGGAACATTGTCGGCGCTATACAGTGTAATCAGATAGTATCCTTTGTGCTGAAGCTTCACCGATCCTTTAAAGGATTGTTCTTGGATAGGTATCTTCCCTTCCTTGATGTCCTTATAAGGATTAGATTTTACAGCCTGCTCGTCATCATATTGCTGCACGGTGAAACTAAGCGCTCCAAGCTTCTCGTTACCAGCTACCATCCGACCGGCAATGTCGATTGAACCTCCCTGCGGTGTGCGAACATAACCCGATGCAGATTGATCAAACGCGATGTATTTTTTTCCCTCATCGGACACACGAATAGGGGTCGTACTTTCATTCGAGACTTTCCTCATAACCGAAAGAGTTTTCTCTCCACCTGACACGGCTGTAATTTTTAGCGCATTCGGCCCGGGACGCAGTGGTAGGGTAAACTCGATTCGATTATACTGCCGACCATCAAGCGAAATGTCTGTTTTCAAGACCTTGGCATGATCATTGCCCCCTACCCAGCCTCCTCCGCTCAAGGCGGTCGCGACTGATGGTATATTCATATCCTTTTGATAAAGCATCGTAAAGGTTGTGCTGTCCTTGTCCGTCTCCCACTTAGGCTGTAGAAGTTCGATAACTTTATTGCTCCACTTCAGCGTTACCTTCTGTTTTGCTGTTGCTGGGCTAACGCCCAGATAAGTCAGGGCATGAATCGGTATGTAAGTGACGCCTTTGGCAATGAAAGGCTTAGCAATGGTTGTTCCAGGCAAGGCAGATCCATCTTCCATATAAACCTTATCGGAGCCTATCCGAAAGAAAAGCTGTTCAAAGGGAGGCTTCAGTTCGCTATTCATGATGACCTGGACTTGCTGGGTAGAAGCGTCAAATTTCAATAGGTCAACAGCTTCTGTTGCACGCAGTGTGCGAAGAGGCACAAAAACACGCCCGTTTTTCATGATTGGCTTATCAAGAGATAAGGTTCTCCCATCCAACACGGCTTGTCCGCTGTTAACATCCATAATAAGCTCATGGGAAACACGATACATCTTGGCTACATCCAGCTTTTCATTCGTTGTATGGGGTGACGAAGCTGACTCCTGTGCCGACGAACTCGATCCACTACCAAAAGCCAGCATAACAGACATAAGTAAAGCCATACATGTTTTCATGTTATCGCCTCCTACATTATCTAGTTACTTGGTTAGACGAATCAGTAGCCGAAAGAGTTGCGCATAGCTTAATCGTAATGAAGTTCGAGAAACGTAAAAAACCGCTTTGCAGCGGCATATTACACCTTCTCATCTATTCTCGGATGATCTGGATTGCATTCCGGATCGGGTACTAAGCCTAACTGAGCTAGCTTCATTAAATAATAGCACTCTTCCCTCATCATATGATCTGGTATAAGCGGCGAAATGCGATCAAGCACCTCGGCCGACAGCTCTAAATCCTCCAGTTCCTTCAAGAAGGCCCTAAACAAATTCATCTCCACATCAATGTCAGTGTGAAATCTGCGGAACGCTGGAAAATCCCGAAGCTGTGTCCGCATATACCCTGCCATTTCGATGCTCTTTAAATAAAACTGTTCAAAATGCTCTTCAAAATCCTTACTTTTCTGAATCAATCGCTTTTCTACAAAATCCAAATCACTGGAAATGGATGCAGCATGACCCGCTGCGTCAGGCAACCAAAGGAAATCGTGGTGCAGTGCATCAAATTGGGGAACCGGCTTTCCTTCCAATAAGTTGGTTAAAATACGCAAGTATTCCTCAAGTTCATTCACCATATGATTGATAAAAGTCGGAGTGAACGCAATTGTAACGCGACCAAGCAACAGACGTTCAAGAATGCTCAGCTTAAATTGCCGCAGGTTGATGGTAAGCGTGTAGGCTTGCTGATTCAGTGTTCCGATCTCTGCATCTGATTGCAGCCCTCGTGCTTGTTGAAGAAGCTGATCGAACCCTTGAATAAATTGTTGTGCAGTCTGTATATCTGACGTTTCTTTCGGGGAGAGCGCATTAAAGATGAATCTTGCATGATCGCCTAAAATTTGCAGCCAGAAGCGATGCTCAAACAGCGCTGGTTGATTCAACGGGATGACCTCCTTTATCGTTCTAACAAAGGTTTATGAAGGAGGTTCAAAATTAATAACTTAGATATCTCCGCATCTGCTATATCTAATCTTTGTGATTGTTGCTGTCGGTCTCTAACCCGAATAACTCACTTTGCATGTCATCCTCATCCTTTATTGCCCATGCCACGATGCATAAATAACATGCAAGCTAGACAATATAAGGGAGATGAAACCATACGAAACTATGGATAAAAAGGAGTCTGACCCCATGACACATACGAATACCGTGCAAATCGAACAACTTGCGCAACAATTGATTCAACAAACCAATGCAGCATCGCAAAAATACCAACAGCTATTGCATCAAGAGCAGCAAAACGCTGCGCGATTACAGGAGCTTGCTAAAATCGAACAGCATGCGGCCCATGTGATTCAGACTGCGCTTCAAGGTCATCAAACAGCTGTACAACAATTGCAGCAAATTATCAGTCTCGCCCATCAAACACACACTGCACCAACCAGCTATGCAGCGGGGTATGTGGCTCATACGTATCCACAGGTGAGCGATACGCAACATTACGTCTCACATGTAAATGCTACTCCCCAAACGGGATATAGAGGATATTAAACAGGGCGTTACCAACCTAATTTTCAAACCAGCAAGCAGACAGCCGACTGACAAGATTCTGTCTTCATTAGAAGATGTCAGAAGAAGCTGTCTGCTTTTTTTCGCTCTTACTCCTCTATAAAAAAAGCAATGCCCGGCAGGATTATCTGCCAAGCATTGCTGTTATTCTCTAGTTATGTTTCCCGATAAGGAAGGCCACAGACTCATAAGGTCGGAGCGTGAGCTGCTGGATCGTACTCAGTGTATCCTTATAATTGCTGATAAGGATATGCGCTTCACCGTGTAGCGACACTTCCACTGGAAGCGTGAACTCCGCATCCTCGCCATAGAAGTTGCTGATGACGAGCAATTGTTCTGATCCGTGTGTTCGCATGTAAGCAAATATCCTCGGATCGTCCTCCAGCAGCAGGCGGTAGTCGCCGTGCACGATAATGTCATACTGCTTGCGCAGTGCAATCAACTGGCGATAATGATGGAAGACCGAATCCGGATCGCGCAGTGCCGCCTCGGCATTGATGTCTTGATAATTCGGAGCCGAGCCGATCCAAGGGATACCCGTCGTGAAGCCTCCGTGATGCGAAGCATCCCACTGCATTGGCGTGCGCGAGTTGTCGCGCGACTTCTGCTGCAGTGCTGCCATAATGTCCGCTTCGGGAACGCCCTGCTTCTGCAGCAGGCGATGCGCATTGATCGATTCGATGTCCCGATACTCGCTAATATGCGAGAAGTGCGGATTCGTCATGCCGAGCTCTTCCCCTTGATACACGTACGGTGTGCCCTGCATCAAGTGTAGCGTCATTGCGAGCATCTTCGCCGATTGCACGCGGTAGACGTCGTCGTCACCGAAACGAGATACTACCCGCGGCTGATCGTGGTTGCACCAGAACAAGGCGTTCCAGCCCCCGCCTGTATTCATGCCGACCTGCCACTCGCTCATGATCCGCTTAAGCTGAAGGAAGTCGAAGTCGGCCTTAACCCATTTCTCTCCATTCGGATAATCGACCTTCAGATGGTGAAAGTTGAACACCATGCTCAGTTCGCGCTCATCCGGGTGCGTGTACTTGATGCAGTTATCCATCGTCGTCGACGACATTTCGCCAACCGTCAGCATGTGCGGATATTGCGAGAATACACGAGCATTCATCTCCTTCAGAAACTCATGAATACGCGGCCCGTCTGTGTAATATTTGCGTCCATCGGCCGTAGCTGTTGCCAGCGTATCATTCGGATAGTCCTGATCCTTGGAAATCACATTGATAACGTCCAGCCGGAATCCATCAACGCCTTTGTTCAGCCAATAGTGCATCATGTCGTACACTTTATCCCGCAGCACCGGGTTCTCCCAATTCAAATCAGCTTGAGTAACGTCATATAAGTGCAAGTAATACTGCCCTGTTCTCTCGTCATACGCCCAGGCGCTGCCGCCGAATTTAGACTGCCAGTTGTTCGGCTCTCCTCCGTTTACGCCATCCTTCCAAATATAGTAGTTGCGGATCGGACTGTTCGTACTGCTTGCAGCGTCCTTGAACCAGATGTGCTCCGTCGATGTATGGTTAACAACGATGTCCATAATGATGCGGATATCTTTGTCGTGCGCTTCCTGCAGCAGTTTCTCGAACGTATCCATCGTGCCGTATTCCGGCTGAATACGGTAATAATCACTAATATCATAGCCGTTGTCTTTCTGTGGGGATTCGTAAATCGGCGTCAACCAAATGACATCGATTCCGAGCTCCTTCAAATAGTCCAGCTTGTCGATAATCCCCTGCAAATCCCCAATTCCATCACCGCTCGTGTCGTTGAAGCTCTTCGGATAGATCTGATAGATGACGGATTTTTTCCACCACTCCTGCTCCAATTGTTGTGTCATTGTCTTGCACCACCATGAAGTTCTTATTTTTAGTACGATATAGGAATCGCTCATTGCATCCTTATTAAGGCCCTAATTATGCCTGACGCTTCGTCTTCCCGATAATAAGCGTAATGACGAAAGGTACTATCAACGCCACCGCCATGCCGATGAAGAATGGAACCCACTGCTGCGGGAATATCGACAGGAAGCCTGGCAATCCACCAACGCCGATGGACACTGCCTTTACCTTAAAAGCGGTGATAACGACCGCGCCCAAAGCGGAGCCGATCATTGCAGAGATGAACGGATAACGCAGCCGCAGATTCACCCCGAACATCGCCGGTTCGGTTATACCCAAGAAAGCAGATATTGCCGAGGTCACGGACATCCCTTTCAGCTTCTCGTCCTTAGAGACGAACATCATTGCAAGCGCGGCCGAGCCCTGCGCAATATTGGACAAGGCGAGAATTGGCCATAGGAACGTGCTGCCCGTACTTGCGATGAGCTGCAAGTCGACAGCTAGGAATGTATGATGCATACCCGTTACGACAAGCAGCCCGTACAAGCCGCCGTAAATAAGTCCACCCAATACAGCCGCGTGCTCGAAAATTCCAACGAAGGCCGATGTGATAGCATTGCCGATTGTGAAGGTTAACGGCCCAATCACGATAAAGGACAAAAATCCAGTAAGAAGCAACGTAATCGGAGCTACCAACAGCAGCTTGAAGCCATCCGGCACACGCTTGTTCAGAAAGCCCTCAATTTTAGCCAAGCAGAAAGCGGATACAAGTACAGGAAGCACTTGCCCTTGATAGCCAATCTTCTCGAATTCAAAACCAAACAAGTTCCAGTGCGGTACCGTACCATTCGCAACTGCATCCCCATATGCCCAAGCATTCATCAAATCCGGATGGATGAGCATCAAGCCGAGTACAATCCCGAGCAGCTCACTGCCGCCGAACTTCTTAACCGCCGACCAGCCGATCAGCCCCGGAAGGAAGACGAAGGCGGTATTGGCGATCAAGTTGATCATCTCCGCGAAACCCTTCCACTGGGCATATACATCAATGAAGGCTTGATCCGCGAAGAAGATGCCTTTGCCGGTCAATATATTGTTGATCCCCATTAATAGACCTGCCGTAATAATGGCTGGCAAAATCGGTATAAAGATATCTGCAAGCGCCTTCACTGCACGCTGCAGTGGGTTCAGTTTCTTGGACGCCACATTCTTGATGTCCTGCGTGGACGCTCGTTCCCCGCCGCTAATCTCAAGCAGCTTCTCGTATACCTTCTGCACAAGTCCTGGACCGATAATGACTTGGAACTGCCCATTCGTCGCAAATGATCCTTTGACAAGTTCATTCTTCTCCAATGCTTGCTGATCAACAATGCTTTCGTCATTTAAAGCAAAGCGAAGTCGCGTTACACAATGCGTAACCGCAGAAATATTTTCTTTTCCACCAATGGCTTCTAAAATCTGCTCAACCGAACGTTGATCAACTGCCATATCGATGTACCTCCCCAATGGAATCGCTTCCACGTTTGTTGAGACCATTATAACTTGTATAGACAGGTTTGTAAACACTTGTATAGACAAGTTGGTTAGGAGATCGTGAAAAAACAGCGGTCAGTCTAGGATTTCTTTTTCTCATCCAAGACTGCCGCTGTTTTATTTCGTTAAGTTACGTCAACTATAAAATTCGCTAAATCAGTTTGTTTTATCATTTGAATCGGAGTTCCGATCTCGTATTTCTCCCGCTGTAGCGCTTGAAACTTTTTTACCATATACCGAAGTTGCTTAGAACCCCTTCAGCGTCTCCGTGCAAAGTCAGTAAACACAAATCGTTCAGGATGATGGCGTGATTCCGTGTACTCGAACAACTCACCATCATGCATATATACATAATTCTTCACAACGACGACGAAGCCGTACGATTTCATGATCAAGTGTTCCCGATCCTTGGCCGTCGCAGGCTCCACCTGGATCACGCGCTGAGCAAAGCCTATTTTGTGCCCTAACTGCTGTTCGATATAGTCATATATCGAGCGCTCAGCAATTTCCTTCGTTAGGCCCTCAACCTTCTCCTTCAAAAAATAATTAATATCTAAAATAATGCGCTCTCCGTCAAGCTCGCGCACCCGATGCAGACAATATGCTGTTGCGCCCAATGGCAGCTTAGTCCGCTCATGCAGCTTGTCCGTAATCGTTATTTCCTCAAAATAAGGTACGGACGTCTCGAACTTCTGCCCACTGCTCTGGCTTGCTTCCTTGAAGCTGACCAATCCGCCGAACGAGAATGCGATGGCATTATTGTCTAGCACATATACACCCTTGCCAGGATGGCGATTGACAAGCCCCTCTTCGACAAGCAGATCGAGCGCGTTACGAATCGTTCCCCGGCTCGTCTCATAGATAACGCAAAATTCATGCTCCGAAGGAAGCTTTGTTCCCGGTGCGTACTCACCCGAAGCGATCTTTCCCTTAATCTCTTCATAAATGCTCATGTATAGCTTACTTGTGCTCATATTAGCAAATAACCCCCAATAATGCTTCCGTCCTAACCTTCCTTGCTTGCCTCTATCATATCACGATTGCTGCAGCAGTTAAAAAGAAGGGCCAATGATCGGAATATCATTTATAGGAATGAATATCGGAGTCTCATATGATTTAATATGATAATTGGCAGTTTGCGACGTCCTCGGTTTGATGCAAACAAGCCCATCTTTCAACGTTATCGAAGACGCTAAGAAGTATATATCTTCGTACATATGTAATTCCAAAAATACAGATTTCCTTCTCACATTATTCATGAGATCATGGTATTCAATGATTGCTGTTGATTGCTTATGTAAAGGTCTAATTTGATAGGTGATTGTCACTTTGTATTTACTCGTGCCCTTAGATAGATGAGTAATTTCGATCTCACTTCCTGATGTAAGCAATAAATAGTAAATATCACTTACTAATCTCATTTGAGCTTCATTTATTGATATTTTTTTCAATACGGTTGAGATAAGTTGAAGAATGTATTCTTCTTTTTCCAGGTTCGTTTTGCAGTTAAAAGAGCTAGCAGAAACACCTACATAAAAATACCTCATCCATTTTTCCGGTCTCCGCTCTGATTCCATGATTACTTGCTCTTCAAGTAAGGGAGTCAGCACAATATATACATGATCAAATTCTCTGGTAATAAAGCCCTGTTCCCGCAGCTTTCTCGCGAATCTTGTACCTATGGAATGAACCTCATTTTCAATTTGATATGATTTCCCAGCATAATGAGGAAGCGACTTGGAACCCTCTATCTCTTCAAAGAGTCTAATATCTAAGATTTTTTTCTCTTTCATGTTTTCACCTCTATCAGAGAATGTCATGGATAGAGCGGCAAATAACGCTCAATTTTCATACTATCACACGCGGTAATTAATTGAATGAAACACACTCAAAGAAAGCTGGTTGAATAGAAAAAAACCTGATAAACCAAGGTATGGCTTATCAGGAATATACATCATTTTAAATCTATGCCTTCATTTGTCTCAAATATTGTGGTATCCGTCTCAGTTATAACCATTACTCACAATGTGGTTTGAAGTTCACTCTATATTTTGTACGCCTTCATCGCCTTGCGAAGTTCCTTCCACGATGGGCGCTTGCCGTACATAAGTACGCCCGTGCGGTAAATCTTCGCAGCGAGCCAGCCGAAGAACAGGATGGATACGATCAAGATCGCAATGCTCACCCAGAATTCCCACCATGCTGCATTTCCCGTACCAATCCGCAGCAGCATCGAGGTCGGTGTGAAGAATGGAACAAAGGATGTCGCTTTTACCAGCAATGTGTTCGGTGACGACACGCTAAACATTACAATGTAGAATGCCGCCAACGATAGCATCGTAATCGGCATAATCGCTTGTGCCAAGTCTTCAGTCCGGCTAACGAGCGAGCCTACTGCTGCGAACAGCGTTGCATATAGGAAGTAGCCAAGCACATAGAGCAGCAATCCACCACCAACCACTGTCCAATCAATCATCGAGATATCGAAGTTGAGTGCCTTCAGTGGGGCTGAATTATGCGGCAGCAGCAGATTAATCACAACCACAGCGAAGAACACAATAATTTGTATCAGTCCAAGTATGAACATGCCGATAATTTTCCCGAACATTTGCGCGAGCGGCGATACGCTTGTAATGAGAATTTCCATAATGCGCGAGCTCTTCTCTTGCGTAACCTCGGATGCAATCATGTTGCCTGTCATCGTATTCGTCATGAAGAACAGAACGATCAATACCATAACAACGATAATCGAAATCGCTTTTTGTGTCGGATTTTCTTCCTCCGCTTTCTCGCCTTCCTTCACGATCTTCTGCGTATCAATCATAACCGGCTTGCTCAGCTCTGCCTTCTGCTGTTCGGTAAGTGAATCCTTCACGAGCCACTCTGTCTTCACTGCACTTAATGCACCTGTAACCGTCGCCTCATCGCCATGTCCAAGCTCATCCTTGCCTTGGAATACAACCTGCGGGAACGATTGCTTCTCCACATTGCCCGCTTCGTCCTTCTTCGGCTCGAACTTCAAGTATCCTTCCAGATCGCCGGACTCCGCTTTCTTGCGCAGCTCCTCTTCTGAAGAAGACGGAACAAGCTTTAAGTCGCTGCCGCCATGCTTCGTCATTTGATCTTCAAATGATTTCACAATGTCCGGGTACTCTCCACCCTGTACCAGACCGATTGATGTAGGTTCATTGCTCGAAAATTGCGAGATCAGATACGGAATATTAACCCCAACTGACATAATGAGTGCTAAAATAATCGTTGTAATGATGAACGACTTCGTCATCATCTTCGTCTTCAATGTGAATCGAATGACCGTCCCCAGGTTATGCATTAGATTCGCCTCCAACTGCTTTAATGAAGATCTCGTTCAATGTCGGCTCCTTCAGCTCGAACTGCTGAACTGTCGATTGTGCCATCGCAAGCTGCAGGATATCCTGTGCGGCCACTTCATTCGTAATGTGCAGTTTATAACCGTCTCCTGTTCGGGAAACGGATTGGACGCCTGCGATGCGATCCAAACCATCCACATCTCCACTCGTGCGCAGGATGACATGCTCTCGTGGATATTGAGATTTCAATTCACGCAGCGACCCTTGCAGCACCGCATTACCCTTTTGCAAAATCGTCAGGTTCTGGCACAGTTCTCTACATGCTCCATCCGGTGCGTA
>NZ_JMDX01000079.1:0-23539 GCF_000935845.1 Paenibacillus sp. E194 | reverse complement strand
TTGATGCAAGAGAATACTCGAATTTGTGGAGATCGGTCCTGGCCATACCTTAAGTGCGATGGTCAGACAGCAAAATCGGCGGCGATTACGAGAAGAAATCGGCGATCTTTATGCTGCCTGCGGAGGCAAACGAGCAATCCGCTTATGCAAGTGTGCTGCGAGCGATTGGAGAATTATGGTGCTCCGGAGTGAACGTGGACCCAGCGTCGGTTGCCCCTTTGCATGCAAGGCGACGTGTCTGTTTGCCCACTTATCCGTTTGAGCGTCACATCTACTATTTGCCACTGAAAGAGCATGAAACGAGAGCAAGTTATCAGGAAGCAGGCGCTGAGAGCAACCCCGATAGCGGCGAATGGTTTTATGCCCCAATGTGGAAGCAAACCGCTCTGCCATTCCTGACAACCCCGCTGCTTGAGATGTCAAAAGCGGAGACGGAGCATTCTGGCAGCATGGTGGGATCCGCAGGGCTAGAAGAGGCAGAGATGCATGAACAGCCGGAAAAAAAGGAAATGCAAGAAAAGCCGCTTTATCTGCTTTTATCGGATAACTGCGGTGTATCCGAGACGTTGAAAGAGGAGTTGGAACGCTTCGGCAATACCGTTATCCTGGCGCATAGTGGCGATCTTAACGATTCAATGAATGACTCCCGCCTCGTATACAACCCTGCACAGTCCGATTCTTATGAGCGGTTGATTGGTAACATCGCAGCATATCATCGTCGGTTGCCGAACAAAGTTATCCATCTCGGCAATTTGGATGCTGATCTCTCAAATAACCATTCGGATCGTTATCAGTCCTATGAGAATATACAGCAGCAAGGTCTGTTCAGTCTGGTTTCGCTTGCCCAGGCGATAGGTCTACAACACGTATTTCAAGACGTAGAATTGATCGTATTGACCGGTAATCTTCTGCAAATTGCGCATGAGCGTGTTGCTAATCCCGAGCGAGCGACTTTGGTTGGCGCACTGCGGGTAATTCCACAGGAATATGCAAGAATAGGCACACGCTTGATCGATGTGGATGTTGCCGATTTTAGCGAAGCCGTAACCTTCTCACGACGGTATGTACAACAATTGGCTATTGAAATTAGCAGCTCCTCTTTAGAATTTCTCGTTGCCTATCGAGGCTTTCATCGCTATGTACAGACAATCGAAGGGGTTAGACTGCCATTATCAGAGCAGCAAACCATCTCTATTCGCGACGGGGGGCGTGTACTTCATTACAGGGGCAGATGGAGGCATTGGCCTGTTGATGGCAGAAGCGATTGCCAAAGCGGTGAAGGCTAAGCTCATTCTTATCGGGGAATCTCCTTTGCCTGACATTTCCGAATGGGATCGGTATCTTTCCTCTGACGATACTACGGAAACGACCAAACATATTCGGAGCATCCGAGCTCTTGAACAAAACGGCTCGGAAGTCTGGTATGCAAGCGCAAGTTTGGCGGATGAAGTGGAACTAAAACAAATAATTGTCGAAGCGGAAGAACGTTTCGGTTCGATTCATGGCATGTTGATTGCATCGGAGCCGTACGATTCGGGGCTTATTCAACTCAAAGACATTCAAGAAACGACTCAGCGAATTGTTCCCTATTTGGTCGGGTTGTCTGTATTGGCATCGTCATTGAACAATCCGGACGCTTTTCTGGTGCTGTTCTCAAGAACAGTGGCTATAACAGGCGGTGCGGGTCAAATGGATCTTTGCGCTTACAACTGGTATGCGGACACTTTTGCCAAGCATCGGACGGCGACCGGTTATCCGACGCTTTCCGTGAATTGGAGCATGTGGCAGGAGGATGTATGGCTCGATAGACAGAAGGAAATTCCCCCGCAAATGAGAGAGCAGCTGCGCCATGTGCAGAAGCAGTACGGCATAGCCGCAACAGAAGGCATCCATGCGCTGGAGCGGATGTTGGCCAGCGGTTTGCCGCAAATCATCGTGTCCAAGCAAAACTTTCAAACAGCCAGCCAAGACTGGCAGTCGATTCATACCTCTCCAGTTATTATCAACTCCGGAGCAGGCGAAACACATGAGGAAGTAAGCCACAGTGCGCCAAGAAACGAAACGGAGGAAAAAATTGCGGCGATCTGGCAGACGCTGTTCGGTATTTCGGATATCGGTGTCCATCGCAGTTTCTTTGACTTAGGCGGTAATTCTTTACATGCGATCCAACTGGTGGCCCGTCTTCGACATCAGTTTCACGGCGACATACCGATGGATATTATTTTCCATCATCCGACCGTTGCCGAATTGGCTGAAGCTGTCTCGCGCTCACAGACGAAGCAAAAACAATGGGATGAAGTAGAACGCCTGTTGAATGAAATCGAGTTCATGTCCGAAGATGAGTTGCTGCACGCGCTTAGTCGAGACGGTTAGAGGGAGGTGTTGGGTGATGAGCAATTTGCAGGGCAGGTTGACTGCGCTATCGCCCGAGCAGCGGGAGCTGCTGGAGAAGCGCATGATGGAGAGAGGACTCGAATCGCTTATGGCAATTGAGGAGGAGCAGGCAGCAAGTAAGAAAGAACTCGACACGAATGCGCCCACCTTTATTCCGAAGCAGAAGCGGACTGACGCCGGAATCGATTTGAGTCTGTTCTTTTTCTCCGGCGATGGTTCGATTGAGGGACCGGACAAGTACAAGTTGCTACTAGAAAGCGCAACTTTTGCAGATCAGAACGGATTCGCCGCCGTTTGGACACCGGAACGTCACTTTGAAGATTTCGGAGGACTGTATCCGAATCCGTCGGTACTAAGTGCAGCGCTAGCGATGACGACTGAGCGGCTAGAGCTGAGGGCGGGAAGCGTGGTACTCCCGCTACATCATCCGATTCGCTTTGCTGAGGAGTGGTCGGTGGTGGATAACTTGTCTGGCGGCCGCGTTTCTGTTGCCTTCGCTACGGGCTGGCATCCGGCCGATTTTTTGCTTGCGTCCAATCAGATCCCCGAATATTACGCAAACCGCAAACAAGAGATGCTTCAGAACATCGAGCTTGTTCAGCGGTTGTGGAACGGGGAGGAAGTGCCTTTTACCGATGCCAATGGCGTTGTCCATACAGTTCGAACCTTGCCCAGACCACTTCGGCAGCCTCTTGACATCTGGATCGCGACGAATGGGAATCCGGATACATTCCGGGAAGCCGCTAAAATTGGAGCTAACATTTTAACAGGAATTACAGGGGCAAAGTTTGCGGAAATGGAGGCCAACATCGACATGTATAGGCAAACACTAAAGCAGTACGGCTTCGATCCGGACTCCAAGAAGGTAGCTCTCATGCTTCATACCTGTCTCGGCCAAAGCGACGCAGAGGTAAAAGCCAAAGTGAAGGAGCCTCTTCAAGCGTATCTAAAAACGTTTATTCGCCAGCAGAGAAATCTTATATCGGAATATTCCGATCTATCCGCAGCAGACTTTGATAGCATTGTATCCCGTGCCTTCGAATTGTATTTCGATGAAAGCGCGCTGCTTGGCACACCGGACAAATGTGAGAAACTGATTCGAACCTACAGAGACATCGGCATCGGTGATATCGCTTGTCTGATCGATTTCGGGTTAGATCATGAAACGGTAATGAACAGCTTGACATTGCTTGCTGAATTAAATCGACAATTTTCGCTGGAAAGGGAGAGAGTTTACGTATGAAGTCGATCCAAGATCGGATTAAGTCGCTATCCCCGGAGCAAAAAGCTTTGTTCGAGAAACAGTTGAAGGCTCGAAATATCGATTCTGAGTTTGAGCTTGGCTCTGAGCAGGCAGCGATACCGAGGAGGAGTCATCAAGGCTCCAGTCCGCTATCCTTCGACCAGGAACGGTTATGGCTTTTTAACCGGATGCATCCCGAATCGCATACGTACAATGTCTACGGCGCAGCTAGATTGAAAGGCGAACTTCTATCACGAAGCGCTAGAGCGCGGTATCAACGAAATTGTGAAGCGACATGAAGCATGGCGTACCGTTTTTGACCGTGTCGATCCCGTTCAAACCGTACTTCCGGAATTGCAAGTCAGCGTACCCCAGGTCGATCTGCGGCATCTGCACGAAGAATCTAGGGAAAGCACTGCTCAGGAGTTGATGCGCGAAGAAGTTCAGCGCCTCTTTGATCTTCAGACGGGTCCGCTTATCCGCTTTAAACTATTCACCTTGTCGGACACGGAAGCGATGTTGGTGCTTACCATTCACCACATTGTCATTGACCGAATTACGTTCTCCATTTTCTTTGAGGAACTTATGACGCACTATGAGGCCGCGCTTGCTGGCGTTTCCGCCAGCCTCCCCGAACTGCCCATCCAGTACGCCGATTATGCCCAGTGGCAGCGTACCTATTTGCAGGGCGAGACTAGAGAGAAACTGCTTCAATTTTGGAAAGAACAGCTCATGGATTGCGAGTACATCCTGGACATCGAAACCGACTTCCCACGGCCTGCGGCCATCACCTATAGGGGTGCCCGCGTCTTTATTCGTTCCCCGAAGGATGTTCTTGATCGCTTGAAGCATATTGCGAAACAAGAGAATGCGACAGCTTTCATGGTTGTGATGGCAGCATTCCAAACGCTGTTGTATCGGTATACAGGGCAATCCGATATTATGGTCGGAACGCCGCTTGCCAACCGGAACCGAATCGAGATGGAAAAAGTGATGGGTTACTTCTTGACGATGGGAACGATACGCAGTCGGATGACTGGCAGCATGAGCTTCCTTGATTTGCTCCGCAACTTGCGCGAGACCGCAATGGATGTGTATAGACATCAGGAGATGCCAATCGGGTTGCTGCTCGATGAGTTGCGAGTGCCCATCGACCCAAGCCGCAATCCGCTCGTGCAGGCGGTTTTTGTATATGTCGATGTGCCGGAAGAAAAGTTTACTCTGCCTGGATTGACAGTAACGACTGAAATGATCGATGGCGAAACGGCCAAGTATGATGTGACGATTGGTCTTTCGGAAACCGAGTATGGCCTGGAAGGGTTCCTCGAGTATTCGCCGGATCTGTTCCGCAAAGAAACTTTCGAGCAAATGGCTGTTCATTGGGATCGCTTGCTGCGAAGCATTGCAAACGACCCGCAGCAATCTCTTCATGAGCTGGATATGTTAACTGAAGACGAGTATGCGCAGGTTGTCCACGAATGGAATGATACGGACAAATCGTATGCTTCAGATTCATGCTTACATCATTTGTTCGAAAAACAAGCGCAGGCTGTGCCGGATCATACAGCGATCATCTACGGCGATCAAACGATGACATATCGCGAATTGAACGAACGTGCGAATCAGATTGCGCACGCGTTGAAAAAGGCGGGTATCGAACCGGAGGCGAGAGTCGGTCTGTTCCTTGAGCGATCGCCTGAAATGATTGCCGCCATGTTGGGCATTATGAAAGCGGGAGGCGCCTATGTCGCCTTGGATCCATCCTTTCCGGAAGAGCGAATCCGGCAAATCGCGGTCGACTCCGATATTGATATCGTCGTGTCCCGGAGAGAAGGAATCATTGACGATTTATCGTCAATCCGGCACATACTGATGCTGGACGAAATATGGGAGTCGATTCAGGAGGAAAGCGCTAATAATCCGTTATGTGTAGCGACTACCGATCATTTGGCCTATCTGATGTTTACATCGGGTTCTACCGGTAAACCGAACGGCGTTTCTGTCGAACATCGCAGTCTATGCAACGCAGTCACCGCTTCGAATAGTTTGCTTGGCATTTCGGAAAACGATATTGTGCTGCAGTTTGCTTCGCCAACGTTTGATGCGTCGGTATTCGAAATATTTTGTACACTGACCTCTGGCGCCGCTTTATGTCTAGTCAGCCCGGAAGCACGCGCAGGTGGGGAGGCTTTGTTGCAGTTCTTGAAGGAGAATTGCGTAACCTCGTTGCTTCTGACACCATCTATTCTGTCTACCATGGATCCACATCGCTTGCCGCCATCGCTTCATACGATCGCTACTGGGGGTGAAGCCTGCTCCTTCGACATTCGAGATTGGCTGTCTGAGAGCAGGAAAATGTTCAATTTGTATGGTCCAACGGAAACGACTATTTTTGTAACCATGCATGAGTTTACGGCC
The DNA here is from genome assembly GCF_000935845.1 of Paenibacillus sp. E194. Classification (NCBI taxonomy): domain Bacteria; kingdom Bacillati; phylum Bacillota; class Bacilli; order Caryophanales; family Paenibacillaceae; genus Paenibacillus; species Paenibacillus sp. E194. The sequence continues at coordinate 17,484 of NZ_JMDX01000079.1, read as the reverse complement.
GAAAGCCGACCTACCTGCATTGGCCGTCCGATTCCCAATACGCAAATTTATATTCTAGATAAGCAGTTGGCGCCCGTGCCCGTCGGTGTACGCGGAGAATTGTATGTAAGCGGTGCTAACGTAGCAAGGGGATATTGGAACAATCCGCAACTAACGGCGGAACGATTTGTGCCCCATCCATTCCATGATGGCGTACGCATGTACCGAACCGGCGATTATGCCAAATGGTTGCCGGATGGAACCATCGAGTTTCTCGGAAGACGGGACGATCAAGTGAAAATAAACGGTATTCGTATCGAAACCGGGGAAATTGAACGGCATTTGGAACGTCATCCGAATATTCATCAAGCCTTTGTTGCCGCGAAACAGATCGCTTCCGGGCATGATCGGCTGTGTGCTTACTTCCGCTCGGATCGCGAGTTGGACGGGGAAGAATTACGCGCTATGCTGACAGGCAAGCTTCCTACTTATATGATTCCGACCTACTATACGCGTGTGGACAGCTTTCCGGTGACGTCTAGCGGGAAGTTGGAGGCCAAGCTGTTGCCTGAGCCCGCTGAACTGGGCAATTCGGAAGACGAGTATACGCCTCCTGAAAGCGAGACAGAGAAGGTACTGGCCACAGTTTGGGAGGAGGTTCTCGGGGCGAAGAATATTGGACTTTCCAGTAATTTCTTCCATTTAGGCGGAGATTCGATTATGGCGGTTCAAATCGCTTCCCGATTATTTAAGAAAGGCTGGGAGCTTGAAATGAATCGGATTTTCATACATCCGGTTTTGAAAGATCTTAGTCGAGAACTGCGCCCTGTAGGCAACTGTATCGAACAAGGGATGGTAACGGGGATTGTTAAAGAGACACCGGTCATCCGTTGGTTTTTCGAGAGCGGACTTGGCCATACGTCGCAATGGAATCAAGCGGTCATGAACTATGCCGAAGCCGGTTTGGACGAAACGGCTGTGCGCAGTTCGCTTGAAAAGCTGGTAGAGCATCATGATATGCTGCGTCTCGTCGTGCGTGAAGACGGGGACCTTCAGCAGCTGTCGATCTGCGACTTGGAACAGCAGCAGTTGGATCTGGATATCATTTATTTGGATACGATAGAGTCTGTGGATGTTGAAATTACTAGGCACGCAAATCTGCTGCACGAAAGTATCGATCTGCACAACGGACCTTTGCTTAAAGCAATTTTATTTAAAACGCCGTCAGGGGATCATCTTTTGCTGATCGCCCATCATTTGATCATGGATTGGGTCTCTTGGCAGATTGTGCTGGAAGATTTTGAAACCTGTTACGAACAGGCGATCAGTCATGAGGCGATTGCATTGCCATTAAAGACGGACTCATTCCAGAAGTGGGCCGAACAAGTGAACCGATATGCCTGCAGCGGCGAATTATTGCGTGAGATTGATTATTGGGCGAACGTCGAGCAAACGCTGTACGTTCCTATTCCGAAAGATCACGTCTGTTCCGACTATCGTATGGGCAACGAATCGGAAGTGTGTCTAAGTTTGACGGTATCCGAGACTGAGCAACTGCTTAAGAAGGTTCATCACGCTTATAAGACGGAAATCAACGATATTTTACTAGCAGGGCTCGGTCTCACACTGAAGGAATGGACAGAAGTGGATCGAATTGTCGTGAACTTGGAAGGCCATGGACGCGAGCCGATTGTCAAAGAAATAAATATGACACGTACGGTCGGCTGGTTTACGACGCAATTCCCCGTTGTCCTTCATATGGCGCAAGGCAAAAACTTGCCGTATACAATTAAATCGGTCAAAGAACAGCTGCGACGAGTACCTAATAATGGGATTGGTTATGAAATATTAAAATATTTGACGCCTAAAGAGCAACTGGCCGAGCTCACATTTCGGTTGCGACCCGAAGTCAGCTTCAATTATTTGGGTCAAATCGATAGAGACATGCGCAGGAAACGATTTGAACCATCCTCCTATTCTATGGGACGCTTAACGTCAAGTGATGCCGACAGGACGTCTAGCCTACTGCTAACCGGTTATGTGCAGGATGGTCGCATGCACTTGATTATCGCCTATAATCGGCTTGAGTATGATAAGGAAACGATGACCGCTTTGCTGGAACGGTTTCAAATGAACTTGAGAAGCATTATCAAGCACTGTGCCGAGCAGAAGCTTAATGATCCAACGCCAAGCGATCTGGGGTACGGTAACTTATCTTTAGAACAATTGGAACAAGTTTACGGCCTTGTCGAGTCTGTCGAGTAGCGCCGTGATGACAGGAGGAAGCCATGAAGCCAAAGGATAACATCAAACGAATTCATCCACTTAACCCGACCCAGGAAGGAATGTTTTTCACTTCACTTGTGGACAAAGCGTCGCGACTTTATTTTGTGCAAATGGAAGCCAATCTGTATGGGGAGTTGAATGTGCAGCTTCTGGAACAAAGCATGAATCACGTCATTAAGCGCTATGACAGCTTGAGGACGGTCTTCGTGCATGAGAACTTGCCTCAGCCTCTACAAGTCATTATGCATGAAAGGACAATGAAGATCGCTTACGAAGATTTATCACTTTTGACAGCGAACGAACAAGACTCGTATCTTCAGAGTTGGAAGATGACCAATAAAGAACGGGATTTTAACCTGGCGAAAGATCTTCTCCTTCGAATAGCCGTTTTCCGCATCGGTGATGCAGCTTACAGGCTTGTATGCTGCAATCACCACATCATTTTGGATGGATGGTCATTTTCCAATGTATTCCGAGATCTTCTTGACTGTTACAGTATGCTGCGGGCTGGGAAAGCTCTTCAGCAAACAGAAGAAATACCGTATAACCTTTTTTTGGAATGGTTGGATAAGCAAGATCGAACCGCAGGAATCTCTTATTGGAAAAATTACTTGGATGGCTATCGCCCCCTTGAAGGATTGCCAGCGTCGAACCAAGAAATGACTCGCTCTTCGACGACCTTTGAAGGAAGAAACGTCCTTTTTAATTTGGGCAAAGATAGAATGGAACGTCTTCAGCACATCGGCCGTATGCATCAGGCCACGATCAATTCGGTCTTTCAAACGGTATGGGCACTCGTAATTCGTTCGTATACCAGGAGTGACGATATCGTGTTTGGTGCTATCGTATCCGGCAGGACGGCTGAAATTGAAGGCATTGACCGGATCGTAGGGCTATGCATGAATACGATTCCCGTACGGATTCGGATTGATTCTTCTGATACCTTTGCCGAATGCGTACGCAAGGTGCAACTAAACGCACTTTCGTCGATGAAATACGATTTCATTCCTTTCCGTGAGATTCATCATGCAACTGATTTGAAGCATACGGTGATCGATCATTACTTGATCTTTGAAAATTTCCCAATCGACCGGAATTTCATGGATGATCGGGCATCCATGAACAGACTCGGATTTGCAATCGCCGATTTTCATACGCAAGAAGTCGACCATCGTTTGACCGTTCATGTGTTCCCGGAAGAGGCGCAAATCAAGTTCAGTTACAACGAATCTCTTCACGACCCGTGGTTCATCGAACAACTTCAGAAGCAACTCATTTACACTATCGATCAATTGATTGCAGGGGACACCGTCCGTACTGTTCCTGTCAGTGACATAAAAATGATTACTGAAGATAACTTGCATAAATTACTGCATCAGTTTTTCGTAACAGCCGACAGGACGGAAGCGAAAACACTTCATGACATGTTTGGCGACCAAGCCAAACAAACGCCGGATCTGCCGGCGCTCTTATACGAAAGCGATGTGCTAACCTACCGGGAGTTGGACGAACGCTCGAATCAAATGGCGCATGTTCTACGCGCACACGGCGTTGGACCTGAGGATCGAGTCGGTATCCGCACTGTCAGATCGACGGAGTTGGTTATCGCCATACTAGCCGTGCTGAAAGCAGGTGGAGCCTTTGTGCCGATCGATCCAGAGTATCCGGAAGATCGGCAACGCTTCATGATTGACGATAGTGGCATGAAGGTGCTGCTCGCAAGCGGTTCCCTGGCGGAAATCAGATTCGCTGGAATTACAATCGATTTGAACGACGTCGCGATCGATGCCGCGAACCGTTTACCCCTGCCTTCAACAAGCGAATTGAATCATTTGGCCTATGTGATATACACGTCAGGAACGACCGGAAGACCCAAGGGCGCACTCATTGAGCATCGTAACGTTGTGAATACGGTTTTATGGCGAAAAGAAGAGTACGATTTTGGCGCGAACGATCGCGTCCTCCAAATCTATTCGTTTGCTTTCGATGCGTTCCTATCTTGTTTATTCCCGCCACTCATGTCAGGCTCGGCAGTTGTACTAGTATCCGATCAAGATGCAAGAGATCCCTTAATGCTCCGAAGCGCGATCCGGGAACATCGCGTGACTCATATCGATTGTGTGCCGAGTCTCTATGCCGCGCTGTTAGTTTGCCTAAGGGAAGAGGATGCATCAACACTTCGAGTTGTGACATTAGGTGGGGAAAAGCTTCCCGCGAAGCTTGTGGAGCGAAGCAAGGAGGCTTTTCCGCGAATCGAATTAACGGATGAATACGGACCGACCGAGAACAGCATCATTACGACTATTGAGCGGAACCTTGGCCCGGAGCGGAAATTAATGATCGGCAAACCAATCGCCAATGTCAGAGTGTATATTCTGAATGAAGCGCGCAAACTCGTTCCTATCGGCGTCAAAGGTCAATTGTGGATAGCAGGCTATGGGCTATTCAGAGAATATCTGAACTTGCCGGAAGTGACGCAAGAAGCATTGGCGGACGATCCGTTCGTTCCGGGAGAAAAGATGTATCAATCCGGAGATATTGCGCGTTGGCTCGACGATGGACGCTTGGAATATGTCGGCCGATTAGACGATCAGGTAAAAGTTCGCGGATATCGGATTGAACTGACGGAGATTGAGGAAGTGCTGCGCAATCATGCGGATATTGAGGATACGGCCGTTCTTGCGTGGGAAGGCGCGAATGAAGAAATATTGCTATGCGCTTATTACGTTTCCATTAACTTCTTAACCCCGGAACAATTGAGAGAGCACTGTTCCGCGCGATTGCCTGCCTTTATGATTCCGACCCACTTTATCTCGCTTGAACAGTTGCCATTGTCACATAATGGGAAAGTCGACCGCAAAGCGCTGCATCAGCCGGAAGATATCATTATCGAACAGAAAAATGCAGCTGCGCTAAACCAATGGGAACACCGTTTGGCCGCATTGTGCCAAAATCTTCTGGACAATCACAGAATCGGAGTGACGGACGATTTCTTCGAGGCGGGCGGAACTTCCTTGAAGGCGATGATGCTCGTTTCGCAGGTGAGTCGGGAATATCAAGTCGATTTACCGCTCCAGGTCATTTTGGGAACCCCAACGGTCAGAAGCATGGCCTCATATTTATTGAGCACATACCGGATCGAACCGAAATCCATTATGTTGATGAATAAGAAGGGGAAGAAGGCCATCTTTTGCTTTTCACCGCTGGGCGGTCTGGGGATGATTTACTTCGAACTTGGCAAACAACTGGACAAAATGTCTGTCTATTCGCTTGATTATATCGATCACCCGCACCATATGGAACATTATATTGCGCTGATAACCGACCAGCAGCCAGAAGGTGATTATTCGTTGCTAGGTTATTCGTCAGGTGGACATTTAGCTTTCGAGGTGACCAAAGCGATGGAAGCGGCCGGTCATCGGGTCTCCCAACTCATCCTTCTCGATGCTTACCGCAAGAAAGAAGCCAGTTCTCCTTCTGAAGCGCTGCTGGAGGAAATTTGCGATCAGTATTTGGCCAGCCCAATCTTCCAAGATTATCAGTTCGCTGAAAAAGACCGAGGGAGGTTGCAGCGGTTTCTTACATACTTCTATAATCTGGAAAATAGTGGCACCATACAAGCAGACATTCATCTTATACGTTCTACAACTTCGACAGACGGGGACTATGATCGCGATTATGTAGAATGGCACTCGGCGACCTCGGGAAAAGTCGTTATTCATCAAGGTATCGGAGGACATGAATCGATGTTGAACGTGGAGCATGTGGAAGCAAACTCTATGATTATCAAAGATATTCTATCCGGCTCAGCGCTTGTAGTGTAACTCGTGTATGTAACTAACATGCACCATTGTGGAGACTAAATCAATTAAAACGAAGTTGGTGAGTATGTAGATAGTGCCAACTTCGTTTCTTTAAAATATGAACAGGAGGTGCAGCGCTGGTTTCGCGCTGCATAGATGGCTATGATAAACTTAACTCCATTATTTGGGTTGAGCGATGGTTTGGGCTAGTGGCCAGTACTATTACACAATAGAACCACATTGTTATAGGATGTCAGCGCCTTCTTCGAGAGACTTACAAATTCAATATCTTTTTATTTACCGTTTTTTGATTTGATTGATGATACAGATGAGGCATCTAGTTTTGAAAAATTAATTAGACAATTCAATATCAAACTCGATATAACGGAATTATATAATAAATATTTATCATACGGCGAAGGAACTTATAGTGTTGGCAAGGGGGATGTTCTTGTATTTTTTAAGAGAAATGATAAGGAAAGTTTTATATTAATAGATTTGTTTCATGATTTTACCGATCAGCATAATATGGTGAAATTAGGAGTACGCAGTTCAATTGAAAATTTTGGGGCAATAAAGGATGTATTATATAGTATTTACAAAAGGGCAGAAATTAAAAGTAAAATAAATGAAAGTATTGATTTGCTGAAACAGGAGATATCAGAGTATCCCATAGAGATTCGATATGGAGATCTAACGTACATAAAAAACATCTCTTTTGATACTATTTAAGCATTTTAAAGAAGGCAGATACATCATATAACACCGTATCTACGCTGCGGGCTTTGCCCTTGGTTAGCAAGGAGTAGTAGGCAGAGAAGTTACTCAGCTGACACCCCTGCGAGGCTAAGTACGTCGAACCCGGTCGCATGCGCTCCCTAAAGCCTCTCGGGTTCGTAGATACAACAACGTTATACGAAATCAGTGCAAACCATTTACTTTGATAATTTTATATATCGAGTGGTCTTATTTGAGAGAAGCTGGATTAAATAAAACGGGAATAAGTGTAATTAACTCGATTGAATTTGAAGTAACAGGCAATAAAGAAGAAGTATTCGCGTTATGTTTGGAATCGATACGTAGTGTGAAAAAAAGTGAAATTGAACTGTTAAACAAGGATAAAGGTTTTTTTACAGTAAATGTTGGAGTGAATTGGCGTACTTGGGGAGACTTGATACAATTTGATATAAAGGAAATAAGTGATCAAAAATGCAATGTCATCATTACAAGCAGACCTACCATGGGAACAACATTAATAGATTTCGGGAAAAACTTAGACAATATAATTAAGTTAACAAACGATCTCAAAGTAAAAACACAAATTAAAATAAAAAATAATAGTTGTAACATAAATGAATAGTAAATTCGATCCATAAAACGATACGATAGCTTAAGACTGTAAGGATAAACTTGTTAGTAATGAGAAGAAGGCGCTGACATCCTATAACACCATTGAGGATAATCTTCTACAATTAATGAGACATAGGCCAAAATCTATTCCAGCATGATGATTTTCATGTGGGAAATCTTATCATCAAGGATAACCAACTCTAAGGAGTAATAGATTTTAATAGATTCGATTGGGGTGATCCCGTTCATGAATTCCTAAAGGTAGGAATGTTTAGTTCAGAAGTTAGAATTCCTTTTTCAATTGGTCAGATTAGAGGATATCATAAAGACACGGAGCCTGATGATCTTTTCTGGAGATTGTATTCACTTTATTTGGCGATGGATAAGATTGATAGAGTGTTAGAAGACCATGATTATTTTAGACTTCTTAAACCGAAATGGTATATCCATATTTGAAGGCTAAAACGAGTACCAATTCAGGAGCATGGAGGGGAAGTATGCTATACGGACAACGAGTAACATTAAGGCCAGTTGTTGAAGATGATTGGGAACAGCGATATGAATGGCTGTCCGATCCTATAGTTAACCGAACGTTACCATCAGGAAGTGGTATACCCCTAACACCGGCGGTAGTCAAAGAACGTGTACGGGGGTATGCGCAAACAGATCCGTCAGCTGTCTATTTTACCATTATAAAAGAAGACGGTATCCCGATTGGTAGCACCCAATTGTTTAACATCCATCCTTGGTCCAAGCATGCCGAATTTGGTATTTGGATTGGGGACAAGACGGTATGGGGACAAGGTTATGCTACAGAAGTGATAGGTGTTGTCCTAGGTTTTGCGTTCGAGCGTCTAAACCTGCATAAAGTGTATTTGACGGTAGATGCTGATAATCCTGGTGCTATTCGAAGTTATGAAAAGTCAGGTTTCAAGAGGGATGGCACACTAAGAGACGAAGTCTATAAAAATGGTCAATATGTTGATCGTATAATAATGAGTATTTTGAAGCATGAATATTTAAAGCTTTAGTGGTGATTCAGGAAGGCAAGTACGCCATATAACATTGAGCTATCTAAGGTTGTGGCCTTTCGTGAATACCAGAACGTTATAGGAAATCAGCCAAAAATTCAAGCTAGAAAAACATTTGTAATTGAAGGAGTTTAAATATGATCTCTACATTCATTCGACGTATTCAAGAAGTTTACCCAAATTTACATATTCAAGATGTTAAACAAAATGAGATCGGACAGAACAATGATGTATTTATTCTTAATCAATCTCTCGTCTTTAGGTTTCCTAAATATAAGCAAGGATTAGAAAAATTAAAACGAGAAACGGAGTTATTGGAATCTATCAGTAAAACTGTAGCGATACCGATTCCCTATCCAGCCTATAAATCTTTTGATGAAATGGTGGTAGGTAAGGCTTTCATGGGCTATAAGCTAATTGAGGGTTCTCCTTTTTGGAAGGAAGAACTGTTTAATATCAAAAGTCAAAACCTTACGAATGCAATTGCCTCACAACTTGTTACTTTTCTAATTGAACTTCATTCTATGGATATACCGAAAGCTTTTGTTTCTCAAAAACAACATGAAAGTGTACATAGAACTATAGAAAATCTATATGTAAGAATTAAAGAGAAACTCTTTCCTTTTATGCGAGGAGATGCACAAGAAAAAGTAGTAGAAAACTTTACTGGATTTTTGAATAATACATATAATCAGAATTTGGAGCAAACCTTTATCCATGGAGACTTTGGAGCAAGTAATATCTTATGGGCTCCAAAAGAAAACAGGATTGCAGGAGTTATTGACTTCGGAGGTTCCGGACTTGGGGATCCAGCATATGATTTTGCGGGAATTCTCTCCAGCTATGGAGAAGAGTTTTTTGAAATATGCACGAATTTATACCCGAATGGAAGGCAAATTTCAGAACGAGTTCATTTTTATAGAAGTACCTTTGCTTTGCAGGAAGCTCTACATGGGTTAGATCATAATGACCAAGAAGCTTTTGAAAATGGAATTAAAGAATTTAGATAGAAAAACTGAGATAAAAGGGAGTTTTCTCAATGGAGACAAATGTTCAAGAACAGAAATATGACCATCTGCCATTAGGTATATCTGGGCTAGGAGGCTGGTTGATTCTCGTACAAATCGGTCTTTACTTAACGATGATTCTATTAACGGTGCAACTATTCCAGCATTCATTACCTGCATTCAGATCCGATACATGGGAAGTACTAACGTCATCAACATCACAATATTACCATCCTTTATGGGAACCTGTACTTATTTTCGAGGCGATATATAATGTGCTATTTTTATTCTTCTGTATATTTATACTCATTAATTTTTATAGAAAGAAGTCCACATTACCTCGGCTAATGATAATTTTTTATAGTGTTAGTTTAATCATTGGGGTAATTGATTATCTATTAGTAATTCAAATTCCCTTAGCGAGTGAACTGGAAGATGGAAGCTCATTAAGGGATATAGTGAAATCTGTAATAACATGTGCAATTTGGATTCCCTATTTTATGAAATCAGAACGTGTACATAATACGTTTATCAGGTGAATCGATGAAGATATAGACTTCGATGGATATCGCTCAAGTAAAACGGACTAATAAGACGGATGAGGTTCCCAGACCGCCAGACCGCCAGACCGCCAGACCGCCAAATCGCTGGAGTTGCTGGAAAGCTATGTTGATGGAGAATGCGCTATTCTGGTTATTGGCTGAGTGCTGCCGTTTCATACCGCGACTTTGTAAGCCAATAAGCTGATTATCAGCAACAAGCGTACCGGATGTGCAGGAAGTGGGGTATAGTCACCGTATTCAAGCCTCGAGGGACAAGCCCACTTGGTCTGTCCAGAGGCATTTCAAAGAAGTGGAATTGGTAGGGCTAAGTCTAAGTGGCGGAGCCACCCGGCAGCAAGCTGTCGTAAGCCTCTCGAGTTCGTAGATACAAGAGGCCTTAGCGCAATTCCTAATGAAAAAAGACTATTTAGACAGTTCAAAAAAACACAACAATATAAAGGAATGATTGCCTTGAATCTTAACTCATTATATATGAAGGACAGGTCAACTATATCATTAATAGTAAAGAACAAGCCATTTTATTATACCTAACAAAGTAAAATACATTTAAAAACAATAAGGAATTTACAATAACGACATGGGAACAAGAAAAAATATATAGCTCACTGACTCAAGACTATAAGAACAAGAAAATAGATGCGAGTATATCAGGAAGTTAGGACTTGAGTATATCATCGTATTCACGCATCGCAGCCTAACGGCTGCTCGATCCGCTCGTAGGTTTTCAGAAAAGAGAAGTCAGGTGGACAACCCTGTGAACCTAACCACGCTGTGGCCGCTCCGTTGGGGTTAAGGTTCTAGGGTTGGTACGATATCAAAATATAAACGGTCTATTAGGTTTAGACATACTGTTAAGCGGGAAGTTTCAAATTGATTTAAATATACTAGAGTCAAGGAGTCTGCAATAAAAATTGCAGGTTTTTTTATAAGATTTTGGAGTGTTGCAAGGAAGTCTCAGAACACCATGTCTACACTGCGGGCTTTGCCCTTGGTTAGCTAGAAATGTAAAGCAGAGGCGGATTCAGCGAACAAACCACCTGAGTGGCTAAGTCCGTTGGATCCGGTGCGCTGCACCGGGTTCGTAGATACAGCAACGTTATGTTGCGTTCAATAAAGTCGGCAGTCTAGGACGATAAATAAGCCCTAGACTGCCGCTGTTGTAACAGACTATTATTTTCTTATCTCAAAAGAACATTTATTTAGATCTATTGTCTTATAATAAGAATGTCTCGAGGAGGTACTCCAGTGCTTTGAATTCGAGATATTTCCGTGTTAGTAAGATTGCGGCCTACCAAAACGAATGAAGATGTGACGTTGTTGAAATTGAAATTGCCTAAGTTAGCTACATTTTGACTGCCACGGAACACCCGGAATGACCCCTGAAAGTTAATTCTCGAAAACAGGACAAGTGTTACTTCATTTCTTTGCACAACATTTCTGAGTCGGAAGCTTGAAAGCACATTGTCAAATCGAAACGCTCCAAGATCACGAACCGCAACCCCTCCACGTCTGAAGAGGATCCGGCGACCAGTAAAATTGGTACCTGACCAAAGAGCAAGACGTACATCTCTGTTTGCCAACTATATCACTCCTTTTTCTAAGGATGATATAGTGTATGCAGTTCTTTAAGAATGGTATAGATAAATTGAGTAAGGTAATAGATTGATTTTAATTTGATATATTTCGGAATCTAAAATGATTTATCCAGAGGGCATGACTTCACCTAACACCGCATTCATGCAGGGATATCGCCCTTTGGTTGTCAGATGTATAATCATGGTAGATATAGCAAACAACACATGACCCAGCCTAAGATAAGAGCTATCTAAGGCTGGGTCGTTTCGTGAACACAGTAACGATACAAGAAATGGCTATAACGCTCTCCTGATATAAGATCGTTTGTAGACAAAAACACCAAAGAAAATTGGGTTATCTCTCTATTGTTAGAATATTTATAATACAAGAAATCGTGTATCTTCAGACAAAGGAGGCCGAGTTGAGTGCGTGATTACCGTTACTATAAAGAAGTCTGCACGGGGCTTCCGATGCCCTTTGCCTTCGTTGATCTGGATCTGTTACAGCAGAATATTCAGAGCGTTCTCCACCTTGCGAATGGAAAAAAAGTCCGCATTGCGAGTAAATCGATCCGCTCTGTTGATGTGCTTCGGCGCATTCTACAGGAAAATGCGCAGTTTCAAGGGATCATGTGCTTCACGGTGCCCGAAGCACTCTATCTTGCGCAGCAAGGATTCACCGACTTGCTGCTAGGCTATCCTGCGACGGACGCACGACTGCTCGAGTCCGTCGCCATGCATCAGCGTGAAGGGCGCAGCATCACGCTGATGGTCGACTGCGAGACGCATGTCGAGCAGGCGGAAGTGGTAGCCTCCAAGTATGGTGTGAGGCTGCCGCTCTGTGTGGACATCGATATGTCGATCGATGTCCCGGGGCTGCATTTCGGCGTATGGCGCTCGCCTATACGCTCTACAGCTGCGGCGCTCAGCCTCATCGAGCGCATCGCGCAGTCGAAGCACGTCGTGCTCGACGGGCTCATGGGCTATGAAGCGCAGGTCGCAGGCTTAGGCGACCGTGTGCCTGGGCAGGCGCTGAAGAACGCGATCGTGCGGTTGCTCAAGCGCCGCTCAATTCGTGAAGCCGCTGCCAGGCGAGCCGAGCTGGTCGCGGCGATCGAGCGCCTGGGCATTCCACCGCTGCGGTTCCTGAATGCAGGCGGCACGGGCAGCCTGCATTCAAGCAGCATGGAGCCGGACGTCACCGAGGTTACAGCCGGCTCGGGGTTCTATTCGCCCGGTCTGTTCGACCACTATCGGGACTTCACCTTGCTGCCCGCCGCAGGGTATGCGATCGAGATCGTGCGTCAGCCGCGAGGCGATCTCTACACTTGCTTGGGCGGCGGATACACGGCTTCGGGTGCTGCAGGCAGCGACAAACTGCCGCGTCCATACCTGCCGCAAGGTACGGCACTTCTTACGATGGAAGGGGCAGGCGAAGTCCAGACGCCGATCCGCTACAACGGGCTAGAGAAGTTGAAACTCGGCGATCCGATCTTCATGCGTCATAGCAAAGCAGGAGAGTTATGTGAGCGATTCGCACATCTCTACTACATTTCGAATGGCAGTATCGTTGGCAAGACAACGACATATCGGGGGGACGGACTATGCTTTCTGTAAATTTGAAGGAACGCAATTCGAAAGTATGGCGCAATTGGTCAGGACTCGTACGCGGATTGCCAAGAAGCATTGTATATCCGGGCAGCATAGAAGAGGTAGTCGGGATTGTTAAGGAATGTGCCGCCGAAGGACGGAAGCTGCGTGTTGTTGGATCCGGACATTCATTTACCCGACTCGTCCAGACCGATGATGTATTGGTCTCCTTGGATCAATTGCAGGGTGTGATTGCTATTGATTCGGAGAAGGGGATTGCCGAGGTGTGGGGTGGAACAAAGTTGGACCGTCTCGGGAAAGAATTGCATGACTATGGGGTCGCGCAAGAGAATCTGGGCGATATTAAGTGCGCAATCCATAGCAGGAGCGATCAGTACAGGAACACATGGGACAGGGGAGCGGCTCGGGAGTCTCGCAACGCAAGTGGTAAGTTTGACGGTAGTGACAGCGGCAGGGGAAATCCTCGAATGCTCAGCCCAGCAGGATGAAGAACTTTTTCGGGCGATGCAGGTGTCACTAGGGATGTTCGGGATTATCGTTAAGGTAAAGCTTCGCGTTGTACCTTCGTACGCTCTCCGCTATACAAGCAGCAAAATGCCATTCTCCCAATGCCTTGAACAGCTTGATCTATTCAAAAAGGAAAACCGTCATTTCGAATTTTTTTGGTTTCCTTATACGGATATCGCTCAAGTAAAACTGACTAATAAGACGGATGAGGTTCCCGGAACGCCAAGCCGCTGGAGTTACTGGAAAGTCATGCTGCTGGAGAATGCACTATTCTGGTTATTGTCGGAATGCTGCCGTTTCATTCCGCGTCTTTGCAAGCCAATAAGCCGATTATCAGCAACAAGCGTACCGGATGTACAGGAAGTGGGGCATAGTCACCTTATTTTCGCGACGCCGCGGCTGGTTAGATTTAATGAAATGGAGTACAGTGTACCGGCAGACCGTATGCGAACTGTACTTGAGGAAATACGTGATGCAGTAGATCGGAATCAATTTGTTGTTCATTTTCCAATCGAATGCCGTTATGTTCAGGGAGACGATATATGGCTCAGTCCGGCGAATGGACGTGATTCTGGCTATATCGCTGTACATATGTACCGTGGGATGGAGTATGCCGACTATTTTGCCAAAGTAGAGGAGATCTGTAGACGGAATGGCGGGAGACCGCACTGGGGCAAGATGCACACGCTGCGCGCGGAGCAGCTACGTACGGTATATCCGAAGTGGGATGCATTTCTTCGTCTTCGTCAAGAGCTTGATCCTTCGGGCGTATTCTTGAACCCTTACTTGACAGAAATGCTGCAACAGAGCGAGCAGGCGCACTAGCTAACGGTTAACGTAACGAGCCCTTGATAGCTCGCACAAACAAAGCCCCGAATCCGGCGACTAAACTAAAAAGGACTTCTTTCTTCACATAACGGAATCTGCTATGGGATCATTAAAAACAATAAAACACTTTTAAAGAGAAAGCATGACCCTTGGGGAATCGACTTGGATTAAAGATGATAATTGGAACTAAAGAAATTTAATGGAAGAATGTGGGACGGAATTTTGTGAATAAAGGAACTGATTCGGGAGCAAGTCGAATAAGTCGGGGATATTTGCTAACAAAGTATTCATGCATCAGTTCTACTGCCTCTTGGTTGTCAGATGTATAATCATGGAAGAGGCTCAGGCGATAAACGCCCCAGCCTTAGATAAGAGCAATCTAAGGTTGGGGCGTTTCGTGAATACAAAACGTTAGGCGAAAGTCCTGAACGTATAATTGGAGGGGCTTTTTATGAAGGTATGGCGAAAGCATCCAGATCCAAACAATAAATACGGAGCCACATTTACATTAGGTGAAAGTGACACAGATTTGCCTAGAAATGCAATTATCTCAGTAACTCGTGGAGAGAAATTTGATTTTATCAGAATAATAATAAATGGTATTGTAAATGAATTTGTAAAGAAACAACTCACCAAGAATGAAAACCTAATATATGCGAAACTCTCAGGGCAATTGCAGGGGGGAATTGGTCAAACGGTTACAATTTGGAGAGATAAGGAATCAATGAATAGGTTTAGAGCTAAGGGAGCACATAGATTTGCAAAGAGATTTTTTTCTTGGGTTTTCTATGGCGGCAAAGTAGAAGCATATTTTTTAACTTGGAGAATAAAAGAGATTCCAACTGAAATCGAAATCGAAAAAACAATTAAGGAATACGGTAGATACTTTGTAGGAGGAAAACTTGTTAGACAATCAAAACAACCAAACAGTACATTAGAAGTTGAAAGTGTAGGTAGAAATCGTTAAGGGTAACATCACATTCACGCCTCGGCTGCTGCCCTCGGTGACAAAGAAGCAATTATGCAAAGGCTGTTTTCTGATATATTGTTGCTATATTTCTGTTATAATTAGGTTAAAAGGTTTGTCTGTTGGGAGTTATAGCACATGGACTGGAAGGCTGTTTATGGCGATTTTAGCGATTTACCTAAGTCTGAACAACATTCATTGTTTTAAGCCATTAAAGATACGCTTTTCCCTGAACCCAAAGAGGACATTGCCAATATGGTTGGAGAAATTCGGGAAGTGCGTTTCAGCAGTGGCTTGGCGTGTGTCCATTGTGGTAGTGTCAACAACAAACGTAACGGCAAATATCGTTCCCGTCAGAGATACATCTGCAAAGGCTGTGGAAAATCATTTAATGATATGACGGCAAACCCCGATTTCAGGAACCATTATCCTCACAAATGGCTAAAATACTTTCAAATGATGGTAGATGGGGTTACGTTGCCAAAAATCGCAGAAGAATTGGAAATCCACGTTTCCACTGCTTTCTATTGGCGATACAAGATTTTAATTGCATTGCGTTCAATTGGCTTTTCTACGTTGAAAGGCATCATCGAGAGCGACGAAACGTACTTTTTAGAAAGCGATAAGGGCAAGAAATCTGTCACGAATCAAAAACCTCGCAAACGTGGTGGTAAAGCGAAGAAGCGTGGCATCAGCAAAGAGCAAATCAGCGTGGTTGTCGCTCATGACCGAAACGGAAACGTTTTGTCAAAAGTTGCTGGACGTGGACGCACCACTGCCGATGAAATCGACCAAACACTGAATGGGTGTCTTGAAAAAGAGGTTGTCCTTTGCACCGATTCTGCCACAAACTACAAAGCATTTGCGAAGCAAAAAGGTATTCCACACGAAATCATTAACGCCAGTAAAGGCATTCATGTCAAAAAAGGTGTACTTCATATCCAACATGTCAATTCCTATCACCAACGTCTAAAAAAATGGATAGAACTCTTTAATGGTGTAGCGACTAAGTATATGGACAACTACTTGTCCTGGTTCCGCTTTTTAGAGTTGCATAAACAATTGAACAAAAACCTTCGAAAACGAACTATGGTGTTGGAATCTTGTAAAAAGGCGAACTTTATGACAGTTGGTATGTTTAAAACTGGATAAAAGTATATTGCTTTAAATACATTACGAATACATGAAAGGAACGAACTATACAACATGGAAATTAGGAAACCGAACATTTTGGAACTTGAAGAAATTTTGATGCTTTCACCTCAAGCCTTGTTTGAAGGGACAATGGGCAGAGTAAAACCTACTGATGAGAAAATTAAACGACTTATTGAGCCGCTTTTGGAGAAGGGCTGTTATTACTTAATAGCAACAGAAGATTCTAAGTTAATGGGCTGGATTCTAATTGGGGCGAGTAAAGACCAATTTACCGATATGGTGATTGGCTTTATCTATGAACTTTATGTGAAGCATGAATTCAGGGGAAAAGGGATTTCTAAGCAGTTAATGAAAAATGCCATTGACCATTTAAAACTAGAAGGATACCCTGAAATTCGTCTGGGTGTCTTTGCAGAGAACCATGCTATTCAACTCTACGAAGAAATGGGGTTTTCTGCGAGAAATATTACTATGAGTTTACCAGTGTAATAGAACAAGTCTTTTATGAATAACGCATAGGGTGAAGCTGCTCATTACATAATACTACTTGAGGAAACAGTGGTTTTCTCAAACCGCTCAGATAATTACGGGTTCTCCTGACATGAGGAGGTGTAATGTGATGAACAAGAAGAACGATGCGAAGCATAGTTCCAAGCAAGTAAAAAAGAAATTAGGTGTTCCAAATCTTGATACGGAATTTTCGGCAGAAACAGGCGCTGGTGCAGATGAAAAAGCCTCTAAAAATCGAACTTCGTGATTAATGAGTTGACAGCGTCCCTGCGTTCATAATGAATGCGGGGGCGCTGTTGTTTTGTGAAGAAAG
>NZ_JMDX01000078.1:0-23550 GCF_000935845.1 Paenibacillus sp. E194 | reverse complement strand
CTCTCCATAGGACTTGCGACGCAAAGTGAGGCCGTCTCAAATTGACCAGATATGGCTCCAATCGCTGTTCGAACGCCGACAGGCACGGGTTGCAACCGTTCCGAGCATAGCAGCTGCTCCGCTTCAATGGCCTCGCGTTCCTCAAATGAATCGTCGTGCAGCTCCAGCAGTTCACTAAGACGCACACGCTCAGGCAAGCTGCGAATGAGTGGGGCTGCAGCCCCTTGCCACGAATTATGCATTAATCGAATCTGTGAACGCAACTGAAGAACACGTTCTACATCATTGTTCCCATCCGCAGGATAGGCAGTCTGGAATTCGATCGGTACTCCGTTATGCTTAATGAGTCCGCGACCTGCCTGCAGCCGTGCCGGCGTTCTAGCCGGCCTGCCCACAGCAAAGTAATAGTCGCTGGGATCGGCTAATTCATACGAAATCGCATTCGATATGTTGCTACGGAATTTGTCAAAAATATCGGTTACGCGATTGGCTGTAATCACGAATGAAATGGCCAAGCTGCCGCCTTCTCGAAGCAAATATTCCAAACATTCATTCTCATCCGGATAGGAAGTTCGGAGATTCAAATACCCGTCAATGATAACAACAATATTCGGCACCGACAGCTTTGTTACCTGCCGATAAGAAGCAATCGTCTTGACACCGGCTTCGGACAACATCTCTGTTCGTTCCTTCACCTTCGCTAGGAGATAGCGGAACAGCCGCTTGAGTCTATCTTCATCCTCCCCTGCAATTACCGCGCCCACATGAGGCAAGTCAGCATAATCCTTCAGCATGCGCCCCATATCCACAACATAACCGTGCCAGACATCAGGTTCATACTGCTCAGCGAGAGACATGAGAAGTGTCTGCACAAATGTTGTCTTTCCCGTTCCCGGCATTCCGTATACTGCCCAATGTTCATGATCCAATTCGATGCCTAGCGGCTCCTGCCGTTGGTTCATGACATCATCCAGCAAGCCCACAATTGGTACTAATCCCTGAGATTCACCGGTAACACCTGACAACGTCCGTGAATCCTTGAACAATTCACTGCGTCCTAGTTCTTGTGGCAGCGGGGCGAGCCACGGCCCTTGCAATCGATCAATTCCCTCACACCATGCCGCCTCGGCAACAGCATCAATGAATACCTGAAGCTGCTTCAGCTGATCTTGCTCATCATAGGCCGACAATAATGTATCACTAGGCAGCAAAGGCTCCATTTTCCCGTTCAGACGAACCTCGCTCACTTCAATTCGCAGCGGCTGACCTTCCTGACGCTTTACCAAATAAGGGGCTCCGCTCCATGCAAATTGCATCTCCTCGAACACTTCGTCACTGCCCACCTGAAAATACCCGCGCCCCGGATGCGTAATCCAAGCTGCATTCGGAATTTTGAGCATATCCCGGCTATCGCCTTCACTCTGAACACGAAGGCAGATGCGGAATCGTGTATTGCTCCATATCTTCTCATCCACTACCCCAGCAGGCTTCTGAGTCGCCAGCAGCAAGTGAACACCTAATGTACGTCCAATAGCTGCTATGCTGATCAACTCATCCATGAATTCTGGCTGCTCTTTCTTGAGCTGAGCAAATTCATCAATGATGATGATCAAGTGAGGCAGCGGCTTTTGATAGCGAAGCGGCGACTTGTAATACTCGTCAATATGCTGCATGTTCCCCGCATCATTCAAGATGTGCTGTCTGCGAATCAGCTCAGCACGAAGCGATACCTGTGCACGCTCGATCAGGCTCTCGTCTAGATTCGTAATGGTCCCTACAACATGAGGAAGTTTCTCGAACGTATTAGACATTCCTCCGCCCTTGTAATCGATCAGCATGAAGGCCACATCATGAGGGTGGTATTCAGCTGCCAGTGAAGCAATTAGCGATTGAATTACCTCACTTTTGCCCGAGCCTGTTGTTCCTGCGAGAAGTCCATGTGGACCATGTCCCTTGCGTTCAATCTTGTCATGGAGATTCAAGGACACCAGCTTGCCTCCAGCACGCACACCTACGGGCACTGGCAATGTATCTGGATATCGATTTCGATTCCAGCGTTCCACCAGCTTCAATTGCTCAACTTGTTCTACACCGAACATGTCGAACAACGTTAGAACAGGTGGAAGATCTGAAGCAGCCGAACGCTTCAAGCGAATCGGCGCCATATATCTTGCCAGCGTATCGATCTTGTCAGCAGATAAATGATCCATATGGAAGGAATGCTGAACGATCCCCTCCTGATCCGTTTTTTGTGTAGATACAGCTGTCTCTGCACCGACTTCTACAATAAGGCGGCATTGCATCGGAAGCCGCTCCTTGCGATCAGACAGCACTAGCGTACAGCTGTCCACTCGGCTCGCTTCTTCTAATAGAAGAGGATATAGCGGCTCTTCCTCGATCATTTGGCTATCCTGCAGCAGAACAACATAAATGGGGAGCTGCTTCTTCTTCTCGCCGGTCGTCTGGAAACTCTTGCGACGATTTAGGATTCCATACAATTGATCAGCCAATTGATGTGCCGTACTACGCCGATCAGCCAAATAACGCTGTGTGCGATCATCATTCCATGTATGCGGAAGCCATCGCAGCCAGCCCCAATTTTCTGCTTCCTGCTCATCGTAGAGCGCAGCTAGCTTCACCTCATCAGGCGAATGCCTTGTCGTCAGCTGAGCAATCATAATCCGTACTGCTTCCATAACGGAAGCTTTGTCTCCAACGATTCCGACTACCTTCGATTCATACAACGGCAAGGTAATTGGAACCTCATCTACTGTGCGAGAATCTTGTTCGAGCTTATGAGCCGCTTCGATCAGCGGATCCTTCTCGTAACCATCGATTCGCGGAGTAATAATTGGCATATAAAAAGGCACTTCTCCGGTGCCAATGCGAACATCCATAAAATCAACATCAATAGGCCCGCGTTCCCACAGGCTGCTGTTGCGATTTTTCACAATTTGATGGCACACATCTGGATCACCATGAATTGCATACATCGCTGCTCGCTGCTCGTGTTGCTTCTCGATAATCTCCAGACGATGCTTCTCCAATTGGGCCAGATACATCTGACTTCGTTCCGCCTGCTTGCGCACGTACTGTCTTTTGTTGCTCAAATACAAGAAAAATGGGAGCGTATAAGACATAAGCATCATCGAGATGGTAATCATTTGAAACATCATATAGTTACTATTGCCCATCTTCCCTGACATGGACATATATATGTAGAATCCGATACTGACCAAGGTCATCACAATCGGAATAATCAGTGTAACGATAGAGAACGTCGGACGCGACGGTTCAGCAGGAGGCCGTAATATCTCAAGCTTCTCCTCCGGTAATTCCGGCTTAATGCGAGGCGATCTCTGATACATCACGTTCACATTGAACAACTCCTCGTCTCGTTCCTCTTGTCACGACTACTCGGTTGTTCATCAGCCTCATCGAGTTGGAACAATACTCGGCGACCAAACGATGGTGCTGAATCTGTAGTCGTGGAGAACGCTCGCTGGACGCGAATGTATGCCCCTTCACGGACACCTGCTTCCAGCAAACGCTGCTGCTCAGGAACGGTACTCCATAATCCTTCTGGCTGCTTGACTTCCAATATATATTGCATATGATTCTTCGGTGGTTCTCCGAATAGCTTCAGTCCAAGTATTGCCTTCAACTGAACTCCTGTACAATCATCCGCTACATCTATATCGAACCACTCACGGCCTTGTCTTCCAAAAGAGACGGTAAGTATCATAAGCTAAGGCACCTCTTCACACCAGCACGTAGTGATAAGTCAACTCTAGCACCATTTGACTATTATTGTCAATTTATGTGAAATAACACTCTATTAATTCGTTATTCCTACCAAATTTACTCCAAATCTATTACTTCTCTGTTTAGTATATATTGGGATCACACAATTGCAATAAGCCCAAAGACGGGGTTTAACCCCAAAATATCCCTAAAATAGACTGGTAATAGAGATTCATAGTGTACCTCTCTTAGTGTTGATATTGTGCAATTAACTGCTCCGCTTTCTGCTGAATCAAATCTATAATCTCTGCAGGTTCGATGACATGTGCATCTGTCCCCATTCCAAACAGAATGTCCGCCATATAGCCTACTTCAGTCGCCGCGATCACGTGATTGATCACACCCGTCCCATCTTCGCGCACAGTAAGCGACTTATCCAACCATGGATCGGCTTGGCATTTCCGAACCCCAAGCTTCGTCAATTCAACATAAATGGCAACAACATCGTCCTTCAGTTGAGGAGGCTCGAACCACTCTTCCAAGCTCATTAGTTCTAACATAGGTACCGTATGCTGCTCTACCTCGTTCACCTCAAGCATGCAATCAGCACGGAACAACCGATACCCTTTCCGCTCCATACAGTAGGCTGGGCAATACCAATAGCCATTATGGGCATACAGGCCGATTGGGACGATGTCGCGCAATTCCTCTCCTCTGATGGAAGCATAACGGATCTGGATCACCTTATTGTCGAGCGAAGCATGCAGCAATTGCTGCAAATACGGTATATCCTGTTCACGAGGAGGAACCCAAAATCGTACACAACGCTTCATCGCGTCGATTTGCTCTTGTGTATGTGGGGACAGCACCTGATAGAACTTCGATAACGCTCTCGTGGCATCCTTGCCAAATGGGATTGTCTTATATTCTTGCAGCAGTTGAACGGCGAAAAAGATAGCAAACGCCTCCTGCTCCAGAAATGTCAGCGGCGGAAGCAGCTTCTCCTTCAACAAACGAAACCCGCCCCTAGGTCCATACTCCGTATATAGAGGAACACCAAGCTCTTCTAATTGGCGCAAATCCCGTAATATTGTCCGTACGGATACACCACTTTCTTCCGCCAGCTCACGCGCGGTAAACTGCTGCTTCTTGTTCACGATCATCATCAACTCAATGAGTCGCTGGGACTTGTTCATGTCCTAGACTCCCCCTATCGCAAAACGATTTCATAACTATGACATCATTTGTCATAGTTAGATGGTACAGTATGAGCAGTACGAGATACAAGGAGGAAATAGAATGATACAAAAAATGGAATGTGCCGCATTATATACTGCCAACATAGAGGAATCCGTTGCTTTCTACACCGCAATTGGGTTAAAAGAGAGTTGGACGATCACACGCCCTCTTCCAAATGGGGAACCATGGACAATTGTGGGGTTGTCTTTCCCAGATGAACGCAGCTCAGAACTTGTGCTGCAGAACAACCCTGAGTTGAAAGAAATCGATATCGAACTACTCGTTGATGATGTACAAGAGACGTATGCGAAGCTGCAAGAGCGGACTGATATTCATTGGATTCGAGAACCGTTCCCTACCGAATCTGGACACGTTGCCGTCATGGAAGCTCCAGATCACAACGTGTTCGTTCTGGTTGGCAAATAGTGAAGAATATTGAAGATGGGATTGCGGTGTACATACGACTGGCGAAATGGGAAGAAACGAGCGAAATTACGCATTTCTTCAATGAAAGAATAGATCTGCACCATGATGGGTTGACAAGCGGAGAGCTTCGCTGTCCAGATGGGGTTGCTGCTGCAATTAAGCGCAAGCAGCTGCTTGTCGCCGTCATCGGCCTGCGCTTGGCAGGAGCAGTGCGGTTCTACCCTCGCAAAGGGAGCGAGCGCATCTCTCTCTATCAATTCGCTGTTGCGGAACCGTTCAGGGGCCAGCATCTGTTGCGACAAATGCTGGATAGCTTAGCTCCTCATCCGATAGAATCAGCTTGCCCTATTCAGTCCAGCTTCAATAGATACTATGAGCATAATGGATGGAAGCTGGAAGGTTCGAGTACAACCCGCAATCGTTGGGTTCTCTATGTCTAGATAAACAAAGAGGAAAGAGGGAAGGATGCATACCCGCTCCTTCCCCCTTTATTCATAGTTTGCTGCTAGACAGACTTAGTTAGTTAGTTAGCCAAGTATCCCTTTTCCACCGAACTACGGATGAGTTCTTCCGCTAGCTTCCCCAGTTCCGGAGCCCCATCTCGGATTGCTTGAATCCGCGCCAACACTCGCTCACTCGTTACCTTATGCTCTTTCCACGACTTGCCTTCTGTCACATAATTGTGAAGCAGCGGCTGCAAACGATCAAGTGCAACTGCAAATTGTGCTTCCGGTGTCTGACGCTGCTCATATTCCGTCCATAATTGTGTTAGCGCCAGTTTCTGATCCTCTGGCAAGATGCCAAACAACCGCTTGGCCGCCTTTGACTCGCGCTCGAACTTGCTTGCATTGCCTTCAGCGTCATATGCAAAGGTATCCCCTGCATCAATCTCGACCACATCATGAATAATTAACATTTTGAGCACACGGAGCAAATTCATATTGCGCTCACTTGTATATTCGTGCAGCAGCATTGCCATCGCTGTCAAATGCCATGTGTGCTCGGCATCATTCTCATGGCGGCTTCCATCAAGCAAATACGAACGACGAAACACCTTTTTTAATTTATCCAATTCCTTCACAAATTCGAGCTGCTTCATTAATCTTTCATTTATGCCCGCCATGATCGTCATTCCCCTTCGTCATCCTTACGCTATCCGTGCAGGATTACCCTGCTGCAGATGCTTCTACATCTCATTATCTCACAGCCATCCGAAATTGCATAATGGCAAAAAACACGATAATCATTGACCTATCTCGTCATTTCTCAAATATTTCCTAGTTCTTAAGAGGTAGTGGAACTATAATAGAATTGATCCATAATACCTATGCGAATAGAAAGGGGTTACCACGATGAAACGTGTAAGATGGAGTAAGTTGATAGCTGCAAGTACTGCTTGTATCGTTGCGATGACGACATTCTCATCGATCTCAATCGCACACCCTGGCCGAACAGATAGCAACGGGGGTCATACGTGTAGAACGAATTGCGAAAAATGGGGACTGGAGTATGGGGAATACCACTATCATAATGGTGGATCAAAGTCTTCTTCTAAGAAGAGCTCGTCATCCAAGTCTTCCAACTCTTCCAAATCATCATCCAGTAAATCAACAACAAATAACAAAAGCAATTCTAAACCTGGAAATACTACGAATAAACAGGCTAAAGAAAATAAACCTGTCGTCACGGAAGTAGCTGCTGCCATCACTCTTAACAATGAAACAACTAAACTGCCTATTCAGGCTGTACGCCATGACAGCCAGCTTATGCTTCCACTTATCGATACCTTAAAGGCACTACAAACAAACTATTCGGTTAAAGACAACAAAATCTACATATCTTCAGCGAAACGGCAAGTTATTGTTCCAATTAAGCATAACCATTACACCTTGTCCATTGACGGAACGATTAATAAACTCGCGGCTCCCATGATTGTATACAAAGGCAAGTTCATGGTTCCACTTCAGTTGCTTCGTGATGCATTGCCAAGCACTGTGGAATGGAATGAGTCAGCGAAAACAATAAATATCTCCCTTTAAAAAGGGGAACAGCCCCAAAGATATCGCATCCGATGCAGCTGCATGGATTGTGACCATTCTTTGGGGCTGTACGTGTATGAAATTAGAATCCATCCTGAATTTCTAGTAATCCCTTCACCCTGCCAACTTCGGGATCTATTTTCGATGAAGCGCATATCTACGATTTTAATTTGGATAACACTCGTTCTACTATCTTATCCGCAAGTTGATCGAAGAGGGTGTCTTCCTCCCGCCGCCGCAACGATGGATTTCCACCGCTTGTAACGCCCATCCGGCTTCGTATGCTTACGAGTTCCGCGACCTGCTCACTTGACAATTCATTCGTACGACCAAGCAACCTGCTCGCATACATGTACATCAGTGCATAATGCTCCAGCGATTCCATTCGGAAATAGGCTTCTGTCATATCCCTCCCCCACGTTAATGCACCATGATTCGCTAGGAGCACAGCATGATATCCTTTGCAATATGGGGCAATCGAATCGGGAACCTCCTGCGTACCTGGTGTCGCATAGGGCGCAACGGCTACTCGTCCCAGATTAACAATTGCCTCGGGAGAAATAGCTTGATCCAGATCAATCCCTGCAATAGCAAATGCCGTTGCCACTGGAGGGTGCGCATGAACAACAGCACGTACCTCCGAGTTCTCCTGATATACTCGTAAATGCATCTTAATTTCAGAAGAAGGCTTGTATGTACCCGACAAAACATTACCCTTCATATCCATCTCCACCAGCATGTCAGGTGTCATATAGCCCTTGCTTACCCCTGTCGGTGTAGCCCAAATGGTACCCGCTTCCGTCTTCAACGTGATATTCCCGTCATTTGCAGCCACATAATTCCGTGCATACATCCTTCTGCCGATTTCACAGATGAGTTCTTTCTTTTCCATATCTGAGTTAGCTTGCAGCTTATTCAATCATTCACACCCCCTGTGTCTCTGGCTTGTCTCCACATCATACATAAAGAGGCTTATATCTAAAGTTTGAATCCTCGTATGCCACACATCTAATATTCGTACTTTATATCCGTTTTGTCAATGTATTTTGTTGTTTTGTGTGGATTGTTTGTGTATTAAGTTGGCAAGCTATAGAGAGGAGATATGATATAATGGAGTTAAAATCAAACATAAGCGGAGAGAACGGACAATATGCTGCCTATTACAAGAAAAGCGAAAATTAAAGATATCATCCAAGAGGAGAAGAGTATTACGGTCGCCAAGCTTACTTCACTATTTCAAGTCACGGAGAGACCATTCGCCGAGATTTGAAACAACTAGAGGAGGAAGGCGTATTGACTCGAACCTATGGAGGTGCGTACATACCTGATGGTGTTCAAAATGATATCAATATCCAGCTCCGTGAACATATCCATGTTGATGGGAAGAAGCGAATCGCAGCGCAATGCGCTCAATTCATTTCAAACGGTGACTCCATTTTCTTAGATGCCTCTACAACCTCGCTGTACATCGCACAACAGATTCAAGAGCAGCGGCTGACGGTCGTTACCAATTCAATAAAATTATTAATGTATTGATGGACAATGCACAAGTGCATCTCGTTGTCATTGGCGGCGGTATATCCTCCAGCTCCATGTCGGCTCTGGGCAGAAATGCGGAAGTGAATATGAAGAGCTATTTCTTCGATATGGCATTCATCTCCTGCCGATCAGTCAGCATCCAGCATGGACTGACAGACTCCAATGAACAACAAGCTGAGGTACGGCGCATTGCCGCAGAACGGGCAAACAAGGTATACTTAGCTGCGGACTATACGAAATTTGACCGAACTTCTTTCGCAAGTATTTGTGATTTGGATCAAATCCATACCATTGTAACTGATCAGCGTTTGGATGAAACATGGCATGAGGTCACTAGCACGAAGGGGATCTCCTTATACGAATGCGAATAAGTACATGTACAAATAAGAAATCCCCGTGACAGACAAATCGCCTTGTTCGTTGTCGATTTGCATGCAGGGGATTTTTGTTTAGAAGCGGATTCGCCTCATTATATAAACTCGATTACTTTAAGCAGTTGATCAACCCTTCTTAGACGCCGCTTCCTTGCCGAACATTTCTGACAGAGAATCTGCAAATGGCGGATAAGCAATGCCATGCTGCGTGATGATTGCTGTGATGAGAGAATGATCTGTCACATCGAAGCTAGGATTGTATACCTCAACCCCTTCTGGCGCCATTGGCTGCTCATACCATTTGCTCGTTACTTCACTGTCAGGACGCAGCTCAATATGAATATCATCGCCTGTCTGGCACTCCAAATCCACCGTAGATAATGGCGCGCATACATAGAACGGGATGCCATAATGCTTCGCCAGGATGGCCACACCAGAAGTGCCAATCTTGTTAGCTGCATCACCGTTCGCCGCCACTCGGTCGCAACCGACCAATACTGCTTGAATCTTGCCTTCCTTCATAACGATAGATGCCATATTGTCACAGATCAACGTTACATCCACGCCTGCTTCCTTAAGCTCCCAGGCTGTTAATCGAGCCCCTTGCAGCAATGGACGCGTCTCATCTGCGTATACCTTAAACTGATAGCCCTGCTCCTGGCCGAGATGGATAGGTGCAAGGGCTGTTCCATACTTCGCTGTTGCAATGGCCCCCGCATTGCAATGTGTCAAGATGCCCCAGTTCGGCTGAAGCAGAGACAATGCATAGCGGCCGATGCTCTCGCATACCTGTTCATCCTCCGCGCGAATCACTTCTGCTTCCTCTTTCAACGCTGCCTTAATCTCAGCAACAGAGCGATCTCGCACTTGTTCCAGCCTTGCTTCCATACGATTCAGCGCCCAGAACAGATTCACTGCCGTTGGTCGCGACGAACCCAAGTATTGCTTCGCTTTGCCGAAATCTTCGAAGAATTCCTCATATGTATCCGCAGGGGATCCCTTCACACCCAAATATACCCCGAATGCCGCCGCAATGCCGATAGCAGGCGCACCACGCACCTTCAAATGATAGATAGCATCCCAAATATCTTCGAGCTTCTGAAGCTCGAGATATACGGTTTCATTCGGAAGACGTGTCTGATCTAGAATGACTAGCGTATTCTTCTCATCCTCTAACCGAACTGACGATATCATGCTGACTGTTTGACTGCTGTTCACTTGACTCATCCTTCCATCCTCCCTTTCTATCGGCTGTACATCTCGCTGCTTGAACTGATGATACGGAAATAGTCACTGCCTCGTTTCATGTCAGATCGATCCATAATGAGCTGCTTGCCCATGATGAGACACATCCGCTCAGCACGTTCTCTTGCATCAGCATCAGCAATTGATACAATTTCTCTCACATGCGCGATGCCGAGTGTACGACGGCACAATTCAAGCCCTGCAACACCAGCTGCATCCTTCATAATCAGATCAAGATAATATCGATCGAATCCAGGATACGAAGCTGACTTATCTTGAACAGATGTTGACCATAAGGATAAGAATTTCGTCTGGAATTGGTCAACAACATCTTGAATCGTTTCAATGATCCATTCCATATGACGTCCCTTCAAGTCGCCCGCTTCCATTGTACATTCTGCATTCACATAGGCAAAGATCAAGTTTGCAATAATGTTGCCCACATCGTATCCTGCTGGCCCGTAGAAAGCGAACTCCGGATCAATCACTTTGGTCGAATCCTGCTTCACGAAGATTGATCCTGTATGTAAATCGCCGTGAATCAGAGATTGAGTATGCGTCATAAATTCAAACTTCATCTTCGCCGTTTCCAGCAGCAACGCTTCATCTTCCCACAAATGCTTAGATGCGAATTCACGAATCGGCTCGTAGACATCGTTTCTCGCACAATTGTAGAAAGGCTCCGTATATACAAGATCTTCGGTAATCTCACACAAGTCAGGATTAATAAATCCCTTAACCTGTTCTTTCTTCTCCTTATGATTCATGACAACATCAGAGGTCAACAGCAATGTGTTCGCCATGAATGTCGTAATATGCTCCACGAACAGAGGGAACTGCTCCCGGTTCAATAACGCGGTGCGCATAATAACATGATCGGACAAGTCCTCCATTACACAGCAGTTCATGATCGGATCATAGTTGTACACTTCCGGGACAAGTCCAGGTGCAAGCTCATTTTGGATTTTCAGAATCTCGCTTTCGATACGATTTCGGTCAGGAGATACCTTGAATTCATCCGATATCCGCGCAACTGGGCCTGCTTGCTTAATGATAATAGAACGCTTCGACTGCTCATCAACGAGCCGGAACACGTAATTTAAGTTGCCGTCCCCAATCTCCGTGCAAGTCAAGCTCGCATCTTCAGAGAATACATCCAGCTTCGTTAACGCATAGTCGATTACATCTGCTTCTTGCATTGTAAAGTACGTTGTATATTTCATCCCATTTCCCTCCCGGAAGCCTTATTTTTCTTGTAATACGTTAAGGCCAGTGCAAATGCGAGCACAGTCCCCTTCACGATGTCCATCGCATAGTATGGAACCGACATCATGACAAGACCATTTTGCAAGATCCCAATCAGGATTGCTCCAATAAATGTACCGAACGCATTCGGTTTCCCCGCACCTGCTACAGAGAAGCCGATGAAGGCTGCCGCTACTGCATCCATCAAATACGGCGCACCAGCATTCACCTCTGCTGTCATAACACGCGAAGCGAGTATAATGCCGCCAATCGCCGCGAACCCTGCTGACAGAATATAAGCAAGCACTCGGTACTTATTGACGGCGATTCCTGACAGCTTCGCCGCCTCCATATTTCCCCCGATTACATACATATATCTGCCATGTTTCGTATAGTTCAAGAATACGTGCACAACAGCGACTACAATGAGCATTATGACAATAATCCAAGGAACTTGCCCGATCTTAGCAAATAAAGCGCTTATCTTCCCCGTTGCGAACGAGCCATCCGGCATCACCATATTTTGCGAGACAGTCGCCCCTCTTGTATAGGTAAGCGCCAAGCCTTGTATAATGAACATCGTTGCCAGCGTCATGAGCATGTCCGGTATTTTCACATTCACGATCATGAACGAGTTCACTACACCTGCAATCAGACATACCATGATCGCAGCAATGATTGAGATGAATGTATTTTGCGAATGCCATACGAACATAGAAATAACGATCGCATTTGCAAGTGAAGCGACGGAACCAACGGACAGGTCAAAACCGCCTACCGCAAGCGAGATCGTGATCCCTATAGAAATAATGGTCACAATCGAGATCGAACGCAAAATATTAATAATATTGGACGGCAGCAAAAAGCTGCTTGACAGCGTTCCGAACACGGCGATCAATAGCAAAATCGTAATGATGGTGCCGTATTTATATAAAAAATCGAAAAAGTCAAACGACTTGGGTGTCTGTCCTTGAGCTTGACTACGCCGAATTATACTCATACCTATTTACCTCCTGTTGAATAGAACAATAATTCCTCTTCATTCGTATCGTTCGTGTGCAGTTCCTTCACAATCTGTCCGTCGTACAGCACATACACACGATCCGTAATGCCTACGATTTCCGACAATTCACAGGAGGCGTAGATTACACTCTTCCCTTGCTCCGCCAGCCTCGCAATTAGCTCGAAGATGTCCTTCTTCGCTCCGACGTCCACACCCTTGGTTGGCTCGTCAAATATGTACACTTCCGCATCAGCCAGCAGCCACTTTCCAATCGCAACCTTCTGCTGATTGCCGCCCGATAAATTCTGCACTTTCGTATGTTCGCTAGGCGTCTTAATGCCGAGTTCCTCAATAAGCCTTCTTGCTTCTTCTCTTTCTTTGCGAAATTGAAGGAACGGCCCCCACTTGCAATACTTCGAAAGATTCGCTGCCGAGATGTTATGCACGACAGATTCAAATATCAATATCCCTTCCTTGCGCCGCTCTTCGGGAACAAGCGCAATTCCTGCCTTCACGGCATCATGTGAATTGCGAACGGTCAGCGGTCGATTATCAAGCTTGTGCTGTCCCGACTGAATCTCGGAAGCCCCGAACAGCGCTTTGCATAATTCCGTCTTGCCCGCTCCAACCAATCCTGCAACGCCGACAATTTCCCCTTTGCGCACATGCATATGAATATCTGCAATCTTATTAAAGTCAGATAGATTGCTAACTTCAAAATGCATGCCTCCAATGGAAGATGCACGCCCTGGAAACTGCTCGTCAAGCTTCTTGCCCAGCATGTATTCAATCGTCTCAACAGGGTTGGTATCTGCAATCCGCATCTTCGTCATGAGTTCCCCGTCACGCATGATCGTGATATCATCGCAAATCTCGAACAGTTCCGGCAAACGGTGAGAAATAAAGATAACCCCTACATTGTTCGCCTTCAGATCGCGCACAATGCGGAACAGCTCAGTCGTCTCTGCATGGCTTAACGGCGCTGTAGGCTCGTCCAAGATAAGAAAGCGGCATTTCGTAGAGATTGCTCTTGCGATTAACACCATCTGCTTCTCCGCCAGCGTTAATTCACTGACGAGTTTCTTGGTTGGTACCTGAACATTCATTCGCTTCAATATGTGCTCAGCGGAATCATGAAGTCTCCTCCATCTAATCCATTGCTTCGGCCCCATTTCATGAACCATATCTTCCAGCATGATATTCTCGCCTACTGTCAAGTAAGGAATCAGCGCAGTATCAACTTCCTGATAGACAATCTGAATCCCAAGGTCTTTCGCCTGACGCGGCGAACGGATCGTCACCGCTTCACCATTTACCCAGATCTCCCCAGTATAGTGATTATACGCACCGGACAATGCCTTCATTAAAGTAGACTTTCCTGCTCCATTAGCGCCAATCAGCGCATGCACATTCCCCGTTTCTGTTGTAAAATGAACATTCTTAAGCGCTTGTACACCGGGAAACTCTATCGAGATATCCTTCATTTCCAGGAGTATCTTGCTCGTCTTCCCCATCTCCCTGACCCCCTGTTCACGATGAGCAGGCAAGCGCTTCGCGCGCCTAACCAGTTGTCTGATCCGGCGCTTGCCTGTTCGCTGTCACTGTGCGAGACTAGCTTCGACCTATTTATTGCGCCTTATTAGCCTTCTTAAGCGCCTTCATCCAGTCTTCTTCAAAGTCCGCGCTTACACCCCAGCCCGGAATAATCTTGTTCAGGCTCTCCATGTTGACAGCATCACCTATGGAGTTCAATTGAACTTGAGTAATCAAGGTCGGCTTCAAATCGTATTTCGGAGGCGTATCTTCACCAGCAATCTTCTTCGCCAGCAAGCGCAAGTTGACTGCGCCAATTACCTTCGGATCAACTGCCGCCGTGGAAGCCCATGTACTGTTGTCCTCTTGCATGAGCTGCAGATCCGCATTCGATACATCGATACCGTAGATTTTAATCTCTTCACGCCCCGCTTCCTTCAACGCCCGTGCTGCTCCAATTGCGAACGCGTCCCATGTTGCGAAGATCGCATCGATTTCCCCTTTGCCGTGCTTTGTCAGCATCGCTGCAACAGCATTCTGTGTCTGAACAGATGTGTCTGTTGCAGCCACACCGAAACGCTCCACTTCCTTAATACCAGGATTGTCCTTCAAAAATTGCTGATAGATTCCGTTACGAGCTACCATTGGCGGGAATCCATCTACCCACAGGTATACAATATTCCCTTTGCCGTTCAGCTGCTTATTCAAGCTGTCTAGCGCTAGACTTGCCAATTGACCATCATCCTGTGATGTCATGGTTACCCCATTCACCGAAGACACTTCTGGAACAGAGTCAAATGTAACGACCGGGATTCCCTTTTCCGTCAGCTTCTTCACATCTTCAACCGTTGACGCATCATCACCGTGCGAGATGATAACGCCGTCGTATTTTTTATCCATCGCTTGAGCGATCGCATCATGAAATTTGGCAGAATCATTATTCGCGGAGAAGGTATCTACTACGAAGCCCAGCGATTCGCCCTCTTGTTTGGCTCCAGCTAGATACTGTGCGGTATGGTCATCACCGCCGATTTTGCGAATAACCATAATTTTTATGTCTTTGTCTTTAATCGATTGTGGAAGGTCAGCAATTGCCCCCTTGTCTACGGCGGCCTTGCCTGAGGATGACTTGCCGCTTGTTGAACAGCCTGTTGCAACAAGAACTACAGCCATTAATGATAGGATCAGTACTTTGAACATGTTTCTTTTCATAGAACACACTCCTCGATATCATATGAAAATGATGAATGCCCTGCACTAAAATTGGTTTGATTTCCCTGTAATTGACTTCATACTAACACCTACATTGTGGAATCGCAACGAATAATATTGTTTATTATTGATTCTTGTTGTTTTTTGTCTGTTTCACTGCGGTGATATCCCCCCTCTTGCCTAATTACTCATCTTACCTGTGTTCATCGTTATGCAGGCATCCCTCCTTGGCAAAATATAAGCCAATACCAATATGCGAATGGCAAGTGATAAGAAGAGGAAGAGATGAAGAGATAACCCTCCTACCTAATTAGAAGCAAGCTCCTAACTCAAGGGTCATCATTCTCGATCAAAAACGTGAAATTCAAGGATTGCATGGAATAATGTCATGAATGCAGCAGGATGAGTTAATAGGCAGGATACCGTTCGGGGGTTCATTTCTATGGTGAGTTTCCTTAAGGAGTCCCGATTGCGGAGATCGAAATCTGCTATTTTTTGTCATGTGGTAGCCTATATTATACTATAATTATATGCTTACTAGTGTTATTTTTTTCAAAGATTCGACATCGGTTTTCAACTGCAGCTGCTGTCACATAGATAGTGGTTTTTATTGTAATCCCCTCCATTCTATGAACATGTTTACCATCGTTTTTTTGTCAATTGAAGCCAAAAAAAAAAGGATGACTGCATCATACAGTCATCCTTCATCCATTTCATCGATATGAAATGGAGCTATGTATAAATTCAACTGGCGTCAATCCCAGCGATTCATGCTCCATTCGCATTGCTTCCTGTCCATACATTGACTCCCGCCTCGTCATATTGATCCTGAACTTCCTTCAGGAAATCATGAACAGCAGACTCGTACTTCTGACGATCGGTTGGGTATGCATTCGCATGCACAGCATCGTCGATAATAACCAGCTTCGTTAATCCCTCTGTCTTCTCTTGGTAGATCTGTTCGCTCATCCGTGTTGGTACGAATGTATCTGCCTTGCCGTGTATCAGAAGTAGAGGGATGTCCTTGTTCGCAACCTCTCGAATCGGCTTCACCTGCTTCATCGAGAACTGTGCTATCCGGTTCAAGCTCCGTTCCAACAGCGCAATAAATGGAAAATGCGGAACATGGTTCAGTTCCTTCATTTGATATTTCATTAATTCTTCCATGTCCGAATAGGGGCAATCGGCAATGATGAATTTGGCATGCTTATTAATGCCCGCATACATCAGTACTGTGCCTCCACCCATCGATTGCCCATGAAGACCGATGAAGGCATCATGACCAACTCGTTCACGTACCCATGCAACCCAGCGATCGAGGTCTTGACGCTCGTAGTAGCCATACGTTGCATACGTCCCTTCGCTCCGCCCATGGCTCCGCTGATCCACAAGGAGCACATTGTAGCCTTCCTCGGTAAATAGACGGATAAATTGCGATCCAATAATATGATTTGCCGTATAGCCGTGGACGATAATCATGACTTTCTTGCGCTCTGGATAGGGTTCGATATAATACCCGCGCAGCGTCAGACCGTCCTCCGAGTTGATGAATACATCCTCCTTGGCCATTTCAGCGAATTCCTGCCGGCTCATCAAGCCGAACCCTTCAACCGCGTCAAACGCTTTGTCCAGCGTGGTTCTCTCCCACATCGTTACCTGACGGAAAGCATACCGGCTCACTGCAATCGTTGAAATCACAATGATCAGGATAAGAATGAACGCAGCCGTTCCAATCCACCACATGTACAATCATCCTTTGCAAAGTTCCTATTCTGTCCTCTCTATATGATAGCTGCTTCAACATCATTTCGCTAGTTCCATGCCCACTGTATCGTCTAGCTGCGCGTATGATACCATCCTTCTTTCAACGAACGTGATACCGCTCGAATTCATAAAACCTCGTCCCTTGAAATGTCAACCTCCCGCGATCTCCTGCGGCCAGCAGTCCGTAGTCCGATTTCTTCACATGGAACTCCATCCGATCTCCGCTCTCCACTTCGAACGTCGCGTAATAATGGGTTGAATAATGGCTGTGATGATCCGCGTGATGACTATTGGATACCTCTGTTCGCTTATCCGTCACTTTCGCTTCCACAGTTAGAACTGGCTGTTGATTGTTGTAGTTCCATTGCATAATACCCTTTATAATCACAAAGATGAAGACAGCTATAAACAGAACAATGAAAATTGGGAAGATCGTAGACATCAGATTGAACATTGATGCCGGCTCATTGAATCCTCCTACGCCCATGCAGTACTCTGCTCCTTTATCTGTTGACTCTGAGTATTAACCTCGGCTGATAAGGCTGATAACTTACCCCGTCTTGATCGTGATCCAATACTTGCAAATTCCATCCTTGGTGTCGCTTAATACGCCCTCGTTGCCTTCAATCACTCTTCGTGAGCGAAGATTATCTTCATCAACTGTCAGCAGCACTTCTGTCAACCCAAGTCCCGCTGCTTCACGAACAAGTTCACGGAGTAAGAGAGTTCCATATCCTTTGCCTCGCTCATCTAGCCGGATGACGTAGCCAATATGACCGCCTCGTTCAAGCAGCGCTTCATTCAATCTGTGCCGAAGCTTCCCATATCCAACCGGTCGACCGTCCACATACAGCCAATATATTGTCTGCTGCACATATTGCGGCATTAGATTTATCCCTTGCGATATATTCCAATGCTGTCTCAGATAGCTTCGGAATTGGCCTCTTCTTATGCCGTACGCACTATTGACGAAGCCATTCTCACCTGGGCCGATCCCCTGCAGCATCTCATAAATATCATAACCATCTGTAAGCTTAAGCGATCTAAGCTCTATCATCTTCTTCTCAGCTCCATCCATGGTGTAATGCCTCCAATCCCATCTATTCAAACATTACAATCTTAGGCTCCGCCGCATGCTCACACAGCAAGGTGAACAACTGACCCCGGTGATGCGCCAAGTGAAGGATGATTTCCAGCATCCACTCAAAGCGCGAATATGCAACTCCCCAATACGCGGTTTTGACTTCAAGCCATTGCTCTTCCGACCATGAATGCATCGCTTCAACTAATGATTGGTGAGCGTCTGCCAACGTTTCCTTCATTTCTTCGATTGCATGTGGTGTATGTTCTTCATAGAAACGATCCATATCGGTCTGAGTTGCTTCGTTCATAATATGCAGATCGGCCGCGCAAATGAGAGTCAAATGAGCGAGCATGTCTCGTAAAGAACGTTTATGAGCCATGGGCTGCAGATCCAACTGCTCCTCTGTTACCTGTTCCAAGATGCCGCGAATTGATTGTACAGCAAGATTCAATTGATGAATAAGTGATTGTTTATGAGCTTCCATGTCTGTTGAAATCTCTCCCTGTGTCAATGATGTTGGTCTCGCAATTTGATATTTTCGCACACCAATATGAACGTTTGACAACATATTCATGGGTGCTATAGTAGTATTGTTAAATCATTACATAGAAAAACATAGAAAAGGGGTAGCAGCTATGAATCTCTCAACAGGTGTGTTAATCCGCTTTACCAAAGCATTAGCCGTGATGTTCTTCGGGCTGTATGTGTTCCTCGTTGCCTTCGGCAATATTACAGATTACAATACGAACTTCCAATTCGTGAAGCATGTGCTTAGTATGGACACCACATTTCCCTATAACAACATTATGTACCGCGCCATAACGGGAACGACGATCCATCATATTGGTTATATTGCGATTATCATCACTGAGGCAGCTGTCGCACTCATTTGCATCTGGGGATCACTTCGCCTGTTCTCCAACTTGAATGCAGATGCAGAATCCTTCCACAAAACGAAGAACGTATCGATCGCGGGTCTTATTCTTGGCTTGTGCGTGTGGTTCCTAGGTTTTCAGGTAATCGGTGGAGAATGGTTCGGCATGTGGATGTCCTCAGAGTGGAATGGCTTGTTCCCAGCGGATCGACTGACTACATTCATGATGGGTGTTCTGATTTTTCTCACAATGAAAAACGATGAAGTGAACTAATATACCATTTTCCCTATTTTGCCAATCTATTATAATACGAAAAAGGCGACAAATTCAATTTGACGCCTTTCTTTTTGATATATTTAGTTGTTCTTCCTACGATTCTTCCTTCTGTGTTCTACCCGCTCTACGATCCAGCAAGCGACTTCCTTGCTCCATCGCCATGCACAGGATCATACCTACGATCAATCCGTTGTTCGCCATAGTCTTCAGCAGCCCTGGCAATTGCCCAACTGCTTCAGCCGGGATGAACATACAACCAATCCCCATCATAATAGATACGCCGAGGATAAAGCGATTACGCTCATTCATAGGAATCGATTGGAACTCCTTCAATCCCAATCCGACCATCGAAGCGAATGGGATGAATATCGTTGCATACCCTACCGGCATGGGAATCGATGCAAAAAAGGCCGTTGCTGGCGGAAAGAAGCTAATCCCGGCAATGAGCACACAGGCTATAACGAATGGCAGACGTTGATAAATTCGAGTCGTCATGATGAAGCCCGCTGTCCCTGAAATCGGAACACATCCCATTGCGGAGAAAATGCCCCCTAAGCCTGTATTCGCACCCATCATCAGCATTGTACGATCATAATTGACAGGTTCGGATGTCTCCCCTGAATTATCCATAACGCCCTCCATGACGCGAATGCTCGTCATCATATTCGCAATAAGAAGAAGACTGACGAACAAGGACGTCATCAAGATGCCAGAATCCAGTTCAGGCAGGCCCCAAGCGAATGGCATAGGTGCTGATACCCATGAAGCAGAAGGCTGTATAGGCTCAGTGATGCCGAGCAGATAGAACAACAGCCAACCAATGCACAAGCTAATGAGCACAGAATAGTTGCGCAAAAAGGCCTTCGAACTTCGTGGCAGCAGCATGGCACACAATAATGTAATAATTGCCGGAATCGCAACCTGAAGCTCTACATGTGTAGAGGCACGATAGCCAACTCCGAGCATTCCCTTCATGAAGGAGCCGCTAAGCTGTGCAACAAGCAGAAGCAGATACGTCCCTACGACAAGCGGTGTGAACAGCTTGCCAATTGCCGACGTTAAACGCAGCACAGCAATGATAATGAAGAGCGCGCCTGCAATCAGCATCCCCATCTCCAGCTGCCGCAGTCCGCCTTCGAGCGATATTGTTCCTGCCGCGATGAGGCCGCCGTAGACTGCGAAGACGCCCCACCATAAACCAGCCGGATTCTCCATAATCGGCAGCCGATGACCGAACATCGTCTGCAATATACCTGATATCCCAATAATCAAAAACGTGCGCTGCATGAATTCCGCAATATCCTGCGGCGAAAATCCAAACGCATGTCCAACAGCCAGCGGAGCAACGAGGCTTCCCGCCAAAATAAATACGAGCCATTGGAATGAGGCCAATCCTAATTTCATGATGTCTCACCTGTTCCTATCTCTATCTAAGATGTCTATTCTATGATGCAGTTGTAATACTATGAACCTTCCAGTCCATACTGTCTCATCTTATAATACAACGCTCCGCGCGATATGCCGAGCTGTCTAGCTGCCTTGGCCTTGTTGCCCTTCGTTCGCTGCAGCGTCTCCGAGATAAGCGCTCGCTCCATCTCTTCCGAATGTACACTCAGCGGGAGTTCGGGCTGTGTCAACTCATTCAGTGTCGTTAGCCGGGCATAGTCAGGCAGATCCTGAGCAGCAATGGCCCCGTCTCCGCCGCGCCCTAGATGAGACGCTAGCGCATATTGCATCGCATTGGCCAATTGCGCCATGTTGCCGGGCCAACGATAAGACGTTATCGCCGCCATTGCATCCGCACCTAGACTCGGTATAGCCGCGCCAACCTTCTCCGCAGCTTCACTTAAGTAGAAGCGTGACAATTCCGGAAGCTCCTGCTGGCGCTCCATGAGAGAAGGAATATGCTCAATCTGAAACATATAGTACATCTCCTTCAACAATTGAACAGATTGTTCCCGCTCAGATCCAGCCCACTCACCGTTATCTTCTGGAATCGAGGCTATCACATGCGCATCGAGCGTGACAGCTTCCTTCGACTCCATCTCTCCCGACCGAACATATTGACCTTCTTGCAGTGCTTCAATTAACCTCTCCTGCACCGAAGTTGGAAGCATATGCACATCCTTCAAATACAAGGTTCCATTCTGCGCCAGCTCCAGCTTGCCTATTCGTGGGTGCTCTCCTTCATAGCCGAACAATTCAGCCTCCAGCAGGCCTGCTGGAATCCCACTACAGCTTACATAGACGAACTGTCCTTCACGACCACAATGAGCGTGCATCCACTTCGCAACCGACTTCTTCCCTGCTCCTGCAGATCCGGTTAGCAGCAGCGGACACTTCATCCGAGCCAAGGCTCCTAGACTGCTCTGCTTCTCCGCGGACAGCGGCAGTAAGGCTGTCGTCACTCCCTCTTCACTTGGACGGCTGACCATCTCTGCGCTCAACTTCACATATTGCGTTACATTCCGTTCAATCGAAATGGCGCCCATAAGCTCCTGATCCTGGTCGAATACAGGAATGGCATTGATCATCACATGCATCCCTGGACGCGGTTCATGATACACCTCGCGTACTTCCTGTCCGCTCTCCATCACTTGCAGCAGCATAATTGATTCCCGTTGGAAGTAGTCTCCGATCTTCCGCCCTACAATGACAGTACGCTCAATGCCATACGTACGCTCAGCGGCACCATTCCAATAGATAACCGTACCCTCAGGATCGACAATCGTCACTGCATCATTCGTCGCTTTCAACACGCCTTCGAACCATGATTGTATTTGTTGCGACTCTAGCATTCTATCACCGATTCTTCTCTATTTTTTTCTTAAATTATGGCAAAAAGAGTGGGAAAAAGCAACGAAAACACAAATAGACACCTGTTCCGTACACATGTAGAGCCCAACCCATTTTCCATATCATGCTAAAATAATGATTTACTTTATGCGCTTGATGTGATTATAATTAATCATAAATTGTATATGTGTATAATTTTTGAACACTTATTCCAGTGCTGATGAACGTATTGCGAATGGGAAGAATGTAAAAACACCATTACAGTAAAGAGAGGAAGCTGCACGCCATGGAGGCAATCATGCGCAATGCATTTCTCTTTCTCTCGAAGAATCGGTTGGCCAATCGCACAGCGAAGAAATACGGACTTCGATTTGGCGCTAAACGATTCGTCGCGGGAGAGCAAATTTCGGAAGCGATTACAACGGTTAAGCAATTAAATGATCATGGAATTGTAGCCACGCTCGACCATCTTGGCGAGTTTATTTCCACCAAAGAGGAAGCAGCAGAATCAGCACAGTATTGCATCCGCACCTTAAATGAAATAGCAGCGCATCAAGTTACGTCCAATCTCTCAGTCAAGCTAACACAGCTCGGCTTGGACATCTC
This sequence comes from Paenibacillus sp. E194, assembly GCF_000935845.1. Lineage (NCBI taxonomy): Bacteria > Bacillati > Bacillota > Bacilli > Caryophanales > Paenibacillaceae > Paenibacillus > Paenibacillus sp. E194. The sequence goes on along the minus strand of NZ_JMDX01000078.1, from coordinate 550 downwards.
GCCACAGCTCTGCATGGATCATATGCGCGCCATCCTAGATACTGCTCGCCGTCATAGTAACTTCGTGCGCATCGACATGGAAGACTACGCTCGCAACGAAACCTCCATCGACATCTTCAATCAGCTTCGCGAAGAGTTCGGTAGCACGGTTGGCCTTGTCATTCAGGCTTACCTGTACAAGAGCAGCGAGGATATTGAACATCTTAACCGCTACAAACCCAATCTGCGGCTGGTTAAGGGAGCATACAAAGAATCACCACAGGTTGCATACCCGAACAAGGTTGATGTCGACCGCAATTTCATCCACATCATTGAACAGCATCTAGCTAACGGCAATTATGCCGCTATCGCCACACATGACGACCACATCATCGATCACGTCAAACAAATCGCAAAAACTCACAATATTCCACGCACACAATTTGAATTTCAAATGTTATACGGCATTCGGACTCAAGCACAGCAGCAGCTTGCGGACGAAGGTTACACCATGCGCGTATATGTTCCATACGGAAATGACTGGTATGGATATTTCATGCGCCGACTTGCA
>NZ_JMDX01000077.1:0-23750 GCF_000935845.1 Paenibacillus sp. E194 | reverse complement strand
AGCCTCTACTTCCTCAGCTGTGGCTTGCTCTTCAGCGGTCTCACTCGGCTGTTCATTCACCGTGGCTTGTTCTCGTTCCTCATTGTCTACTTGTGGCATCCTCCATCACCTCCATGATGTACTCCATTGTTGTCTGTATTGCATTGCAAATCCATGATTGTTGAAATGATGGATTGACGTGCATACCTTATCAGTCCTCATCGTTATGTGTCCGGTTTCGGGTTCATTCCTTCACTTATCTATGGGAGGACATCGTCTCTTAGACTGCAATGAATGGCAATAACCCCTCAAGTGAAGTTGACAATATTGTAGACCTACATCGCGTCTGGGGCAAGGGGAAGCGGGCTTCCATTTTCTAATAATATTTAATTCGATTTGCTGCAGGGGAAGGTTCAAAGGGTGAATTTGCACGAATAGCCGATGCTACCCAGCAACTTTTCGATCAAGTGCCGGATAGCATCGGGACATAAGAGGTGTGTTGTTCATTGGAGCTGATAACGACATGCTATGATATTTCTTTTGCCCATTGATGGAGCGTGTTGTCGCTTGGCAGCATCCAAGTCAGGAGGCCGATTAAGGGGAGGAATCCACACACGATCATTACAGCTTCAATACCCCATGTATCAATGAAATAACCAAGTGCCAATGCGCCAATCCCGCCCATTCCGAAGGCAAATCCCGTAATTAGCCCCGATACGGTTCCGATGTTGCCGGGATGCAGCAGCTGCGCGTAGATGACGGTAACCGAGAAGCTAGATAGGAGGATGAATCCTGTAATCGCGAGCACAACACCAGCCCAGAACAGCGGCAGATAAGGCAGTACAAGGGCAAGGGGAGCAGTGCCGAGCATCGATGCTAGAATGAGATTGCGTCTTCCAAAACGATCTGCAAGCGGGCCGCCGAAGAATGTTCCCACTGCCCCTGCTCCGAGGAATAAGAAAATATAAATTTGCGCATCATCGAGCGTCAAATGATAGGCTTCCATCAAGTAAAACGAATAATAGCTGCCGATGGCGGCAGTGTACCAAGAACGCGCGAAGACGAGCACAACTAAAATAATTGTAGCGGATTGAATACGGCTTCGCTTCGATGGATCCATCGTGCGTGCCTGGTGCCGCTTCTTGAATGCATAACCGCTATCGAGCATCGCTCGATACCAGCGTGCAATATAGGTTTGTACCGCGATACCTGCCCCTGCAACAAATGTAAATACGAGCGCGCCTGATTGCCCGAAGGGGATGAATATCCACTTGGTCAGCATCGGTGCAAGGGATTGCCCTGCATTGCCGCCAACTTGGAAGATGGATTGAGCCAGCCCTTTGCGGGCGCCGGCAGCCATATGGGCTACTCTCATCCCTTCTGGATGGAAGGCGGCTGATCCGAAGCCGACGAGCACAACGGCAAGCAGCACCAGAATATAATTCGGTGCATAGGCAAGCAGCAATACACCAGCGAAGGTGAAGCACATGCCGATAGGAAGCAGTGCAGGTGTTGGTCTGCGATCCGCAGCATACCCAACCACAGGCTGAAGCAGGGAGGCAGTCACGTTAATCGCAAAGGAGATCCAACCGATCTGGGCATATGTAAGATTCATCGATGACTTGAGGATAGGGAAGATTGCTGGAATAACAGCCTGAATCGAATCATTGAACAAGTGAACGAAGCTGATCGCAAGCAGAATGCGGAATATGGTGTCCGCTTGAAGATGTGCTTTTGGCTCCAAGCTTGGGGACTCCGTTCGTGATGGCGAATGTCCCTGTGAGGATGCTGCAATAGATGATGAAGATGATTTGTTGTCCATGGAAGAACTCCTTTCCTGAGGCGAATCCATAGCAGAGCAGGGATCGACATTGGAAATCAGGCGAAAGAGCTGCCTTGTCGGCTCAGCCGGTGGTTCATAGTTCTAATAAGATGAAGTTTCAAAGGTGAGAGAAAATCTATTTCTAAGGTGAACGATTGTCATAAGGATGGAATGATGTAACGATAATCGTTTTTGATCATTGTTGCAATATAGAAAATGGCCCTTATCTTGGAGAAAATTAGAAAATATCTCGCAAGACAGAGCCATATCTTAGATTTTCACAAAGAACAGTAGATGTGCAGCGATTGCGATAATCGGCAATGTAATTAACGTACGGAGCAGGAAAATAATAAATAGATCCTTCATATTAACAGGCAGCTTGGAGCCTAACAGCAATCCACCTACCTCAGACATATAGATGAGCTGCGTGACGGATAGAGCGGCAATGACGAACCGGGTCATCTCACTCTCGATGCCGGAACCCAGCACCGTAGGCAGGAACATGTCCGCGAATCCAACCAATATCGTCTGCGAAGCCGCCGCTGCTTCGGGGAGTCCCAGCAGCTGCAAAATTGGGATGAACGGTGCGCCGAGCCATTGGAAGATTGGGGTATACTCTGCAATGGCTACGGCGATGGTGCCGATGGCCATAACAACGGGAATCACGCCAATCCATAGGTCAATCGTATTTTTACAGCCTTCCCGCATGAAGGAACCGGCTCCTTCATGTTGTCGTGCCTTGCTTACCGCTTGACGAAGTCCCCATTGCCAAGGACTCCATGCAGATGGGATCGATTCATCCTCTGCTGGGGTTGCGCCTGGCGCATACGTGTCTGGCTTGCGCGACAACGGCGGTATGCGCGGCATAATGATGGCTGCGATCATGCCAGCTAATGTGACCGTCACATAGAACGGAAGAAACATATGCGCCAGGTTCACGTTGCTTAAAACGATGAAGCTGAAGGTTATAGATACAGCTGTGAAGGTTGTGCCGATTACGGCAGCTTCACGCTTCGTATAGTACCCAGCCTCGTACTGTTTGCTTGTCATCATGACTCCGATTGTACCGTCGCCAAGCCATGATGCCATGCAGTTGATGGAGGAACGGCCCGGCAAGGTGAAGATAGGCCGCATAATCTTGGTCATAAGCGTACCGAAAAATTCAAGCAGTCCGAAATCAACCAACAGCGGCAGGAGCAGGCCAGCAAGCATAAATACGACGAACAAGCCTGGAATCAAGCTCGTAAGCAGCATGCCTCCAGTATGCTCCGACCATATCCATTCAGGTCCAATCTGGAAATAGGTGATGAAGGCAAATATCATGCCTACCGTCCGTGCGGCGAACCAGAAGGGAGAGATGGCGAACAGTGCCTTCCATAACGGCAGTTGCAGCAGATTAGCTGGCTTCCGCAAGTAAGTATAAGCCGTCCCCAGCCACGCCAATACAATGATGACTGTGGCGGCAAGCGGGAGCCACGGCGCAAGCCATTGTCCGATGAGCTTGGCCAGAAATGCAATGGGTACGGTCACTTCACCATTCCATGGAATCGGAATGACGAAGAGAAACAATCCGAGCAAGGATGGAATTGCGAAATGCAGCAGTCCACCCATATTCAATTGCTGGGAATGCAAGGGATCTTGCTGATTGTTGTCGTTCTTAGCTATCATGTATGAATAAGTCTCCTTGGAGTGCGGTATATTTATGCAACATCGTTTACTTTAATACAAATAGAGTTGAATTCCAAGAGTTGAATGGTTAGCAAAAAGTGACAATAAAATAAGGTGCAGCACACCTGTATTTTCTATGTTTTGATAATCTCTTCTAAGTCATTCATTGCGAGGTATACCTAGGAGTCAACAGAGCAGTTCTTGACTTCATTCGGTTCGTGCGAAATACTTGATGCATCGGCTGCTTCTATGTATGAAGCAGATCAGGGAGGAGTACGAGCATGTATGTTGTAGAGCTAAGCTATACGAAGCCGATGAGCGATGTGGATGTACATTTGGATGCCCACCGTGCCTTTTTGGACGAGCATTATGTGAGAGGTGTATTTCTGCTGTCCGGGCCGAAGGAGCCTCGTACAGGCGGAATTATCGTAGTGGATGCGCAGACAGAGGAGGAAGCACGCTCATATATCGAGCAGGATCCTTTCTTTGTACATCACGTGGCTGAATATCACTATATTGCCTTTCGTCCTACGAAGGCAGATCCGAGCCTGCAAGCACGCTTATTTCAGAAATAAGGCGGTTAAGCAAGGCTGATGATACTAAAAAAGCGAGACCGTTCGCCTTATTCGGCAGTCTCGCTTCATTTATGTACAGCTTATCCTTCTGCATGCTGTGTACGAACTTGTCTCTGATACGTCTTCCACATGGCCTCACCGGTACATAAGCCAACAGCCACGAATGTACCCAGATTATTAGTAAGATGACCCAAAACCGCACCTAATGCGATTCCGGAATATAACCAAAATGCTCTCTTCGATTTCAATGCGCTCCAAGTCCAAGTGTTCTTTTCATTTTGCTTCTTCATCATTTGTTTCAACGTCCCCTCGATTGATTTGATACCCTTATTCTATAGGCATCTATACGTCCATTCCTTAAATTCCGGTTGAAAAGTACCTTTTGTCGGCTGAAAGGAGCAATAGGAGGGGGGAATGGAAACATTTTTGAAATAACGAACAGCGGAGCAGAAGAGCAGAAGCGCTGAGCTGCATAGGCTATAGTAAAAGCACGAGCTGCAGGTATTCCGTATAATTATCGCTTAGGAAGGCGACGAGTTCATTACACGAGTTAATCCGGATGGAGCACGGCGAAGATCATGCTCGATGAAAACTGCCGTGAATATCAAGTAGATTAAGCCAAGTTGATTTCTTGCTACGACTACGCTATGCTATCGATAAAGACGGGAATTACGGCTGCTGGACGAATCGGAGCCGTAATTGCAAGAAGCCCAAGGATTAAAATACCTGGGCTTCTTTGCGCCGTAGCACACCGGTTGAAAAACTTTTTTTCAAAAACCATTTGTATTACTCCGTCTCGAAAGAAAAAGTTATTATCTAGCTAAGCTTGACTTGGCATATCCTTTGTGTCAGTTTTTTCCCAAGTAGTCTCAACTTTAACTCCAATAGGGACACCAAAAATGTCTGCTCCTACTAAATACGTACCATCAACAATAAGGTGAGCAGTATCACCACTTACCCACGATCTATCTTTTAATTGAGTATAGGAAAGTCCAATTTGGATGCCAGTTAAATAAGAGCTAACATCATAAATTCTGCTCATGTACCCATTCCCTTTTCTATCAAAACTGACATCATACTTATACTCGATGTTTTTATAAGAAAACGTTCCTCCCAATAAAGCTGCATACCATTTGACATGTCCAGTATATAATGGAGATGACCCCAAAGTATTAATGTCTCCATTGTCTCCATTTGTTTGTTCAGATTTTAAAATATCAATAAATGCTTCGAGTTCTTCTACAGAATTGAATTTCATTCTTTCCGAAGAGTCAGTAAAGTTTAAGGATTCTGAATCAGGGAAGAAAATTTCAACATCGCCGTCAAACTTTTTTTCAATAGCCTTCAATTGTTCTTTCTGGTCGAACGTTAAAACGTTTTTTCCTTCTTCCGCAAAAGCAGAACTTGCCAGTGAAAAAATCAGTACTAGTGAAAAAAACAATGAAGTAATTTTTTTAGACATGTAATACCCTCCTAATTTTTTTGTTTTATATGTAAATTTCAATGGTGTGCGAGATAAATTTCTAATTAAGGAGATTGTAGAATGAGGAAAAGTAAATTTATTTTTGTTGTTGTTAGCTTGATCTTGCCTTTTCTTTTATTACTAATTGGAAGTAATGGCAAACAATTAGGATTTCCGGTTCCCTTTGTTTTTTATGGTCCAAAAGAGCCGTTAAGTCATGCAAGTGAAGTTTTTTTATGGAGAAATGCAGTTGAATGTTCATGGAGACTTGATTTATATGCTGTAAATGTCTTTATTGTGTATGGCATTCTACTTTTAGTTCGATATACAGTTAAACAGGTGTTAGGTCGCCTACGCTAAAATGCGCAAATTTATCCACTGGATACTTACCATTTCATCACTATTTGTTATTTGTTCCTTATATTTACAAACAAGTATACAATGAGTTGTTGGTTTTTTAATAAATCCAATAAAAGGCAACTAAAAAAGAAAAAAGAGCACTTTCGAGTGCTCTTACCATGGATGTGTCCCTCCAACATTCCCCGACAACTGGATCATCTCAATGAGGACAGTGCACAAGAGACTGCTGTATAGCATTGCCTTTAAACGTTTCATATGAACCCCTCCAATTTATGTTCTTTAGCTGCGCTGCGTTTGTAATACTTCTTCATTTTTTCTAAGGTGCGAATAGACAGGGTAACGTTTTGTTGCAGGTGACTACACACGATTTGGTTGATGCATTCTTTTTCTTGATCCGTATCATTCACTCTCGAGAAATGGAACGCACCTTCCAGGCATTCGGATATTCCTTGATCAAGGTCGCCAATGGTAATAAAGTATTCAGCTCGGTGATAATAATATTCGGCTAGCTGCGAGATGATGTTGGGGTTATTTGTTCTGATGGATTGTAGACATATTGGGTATGCAAGCAATTGTTCCGCTTTATCTAATTGGTTGTCCTGCAAATATAATAACATTAATTGATTAATAGCATGAAGAGCATCATCCTGATTGCACGTTTCCAGAAAGGAAGTAAGCTGTTCGATGGAAACAGCAGAGTTTCCCTTTTTGGCGTTTAGCAATGCTCCCATAAGGACTGAATTTACCTTGATGTGGGGGTAATTATATTGCGTGTAAAGATGTGAGTAGTATTCAGACTTATCATAGTCCTCAATATAGAAATAGGAATCCTGCAATATGCCAAGCGCATTGATGTAATACCAATTGTCTGCATCTGCTTCTTGAAGAACATGAAGACAGAGATCAATGCTTTGCCGGTATAAAAATAAATTGAACGCATGAACAGCCAATTTGTAGTACAAAGTGATTCTATCTTCGATGCCTAAGAAGTTCGCATATTGCACAATATGCTTACCGCTTTCATAAACGTTCCGAAGTCGGGTAAAATCGTCTCGTTCAATCAGGTAGACCTGATATAACCCTCTTGCTAAGAATGGCATAATGCCATGGTCGCGAGAATAGTCTACGATCAGTTGATACAGAGTCAATCGCATCGTCTTCAGTTCCACAGTGGTGCTGAAGTCATATAACTGTTCGACTAGAGTGTAGCTATCGTCGCTTGTCGATGCCAGAAATGCGGCTCCAACGGTACGCACAAGTGCGGCGTTCTCCCCCTGTTGGAGCACATCTTTCAGCACACGTAGGAGGGGTTCTGCCCGCCTCTCAACAGTGACGTATAGTTCGATGAACTCTTTTAACGGAACGTTCAACGCACGGGCCAGCGGCTGGATAGTCGCATATTCGGGTCGCCTGACCTCGCCGTTTTCGATTTTGGATATTGTGGCTTTATGTATACCTGTCAATGTTGTTAATTGGGACAACGCCATGCCTTGCTTGTGTCTGTACGTGTGGATGAGTTCACCTATGGACAATATTTGTACCATCCAATAAGACACCTTCTCTCATTTTTCGATAATTTATGATCAATATTATTCTAACATGGGAGAAACAGGAATTTGATAGACGAGAAAATACGCAACAATAGGACTGCGAATGTATGAACCGCTTCAAGTGTCACGTTATCGAATGAAGAATAATAAACGATTCGTTCTACTTCGATGACGAGCGCATATAATCCAGATTATATACTCGATTTCACCACCTCACATGTGACAGTAAGGCATCTGCCATAACGATTCGCAGGATCCATGTAAACGAAGTGGCGGCTGCATGTGAAGCCGCAGGTAGATGTAGTGCGGGGGTGAGAGGAGTTAACAGATCTCTTTCAGGAAGCGCTTACAAAAAATAATAACAATGTGCCCATACTCATATTCCACTATTTAATCTGCGGTTGGAACAGGGCATCTACGAATGAGGCTGATACGAAATATGGAATTAGGCGTTCATCCAGAAGTATGGCAAATCGGCATGCTGGAGCTTACCCTGCGTGTCATCACTGCCGTTGTGCTGGGCGGAGCAATCGGATTGGAGCGCGAATTTGGGGAGCATGCGGCTGGATTCCGTACGCATATTCTCGTTTGTCTTGGTTCTGCGCTCATTATGATGTTGTCGAGTTACGGCTTTTCAAGCTTTATTTATGAAACGAATGTACGCATGGATCCTGCCCGGCTAGCAGCTCAAGTGATTAGTGGGATCGGATTTCTTGGTGCGGGAACGATACTTAGGACGGGCATGACCGTATCAGGACTGACGACTGCCGCCTCTTTATGGGTAGTTGCCGCGATAGGCTTGGCGGTTGGAGCAGGCTTCTACTATGGAGCGCTACTGACCGCATTTACAGCATTTTTCAGCTTATTCATGTTGAACAAGCTGGAGAAGAAATTCTCGCGCTTCTCGAAATCTGCCTCTGTAAGGCAGCTTGCACTTGTTATTGCGGATGGACCGCGTCATATCGGGAAGGTTCTATTTATTTTGAAGGAACAGAACATTGCCATATCGGACATTTCCATTGAACCTGTGGAACGAGGAGCGGAGGCTAGAGTAACCGCCTATCCACCATTAGAGGACTCAAATGAACTAGATAGCCATTGCCGTGTGCTGCTGCAGGTAACCTTGAAATGCCGTACATGGCATATCGATAAGCTGCTGGAGAAGCTGCTTTCTGAGCCGTGCGTGAGGGCTGTGAAGCATTTTGGCATCGATGAATAGACCGCGGAGAAGAGCAGATGGGGTCTTAGCGACTTGTTCGAACGCAAGCAGGAGGGTCAATCTGTGGAAGAGCAATCTAAGTAAGAATTGCATCACTTACAGACAGCACAGCCCCAGAGCGTGTACTCCTCTGGGGCTGTGCTGTTCATGTTGCTGTTCGAGTAGAAAGTCGCCGTATATTTCTCGGGAAATAGTGGTTTTCCTGTCGGACAAGCTCATTATGCGTCGTAACGCTTGCTGCGATATACAATCAATGTAATGATAATCGCTGCAGCCATCCAGATGGAGATGATGCCAGTGTGGATTAAAATGGATGAAATTCCTTGTCCATCCCATAGTTTCTCGGCTGCTGCTGACAATTGAGATGTTGGCAAATAATCCACAATCGTATTTACTAGGCTGCTATTAAAGATAGACTTGAACATTGGCCCCATTAAGAAGATGATCATCAGCGGCATACCTACAAAGGAAGTTTCCATCATCGTACGGGAAAGCAAACCGGTAAGAGTTCCGAATGCTACATACATGATCAGACTTGGTACAATCAGCATAACAAGACCGACAAGCGGAAGACCTGGTGTATTTGCAATCAGAAATGTTGCGACAAGCGCACATACGGTCAAGAATACGGAGATTGCGCTCTTGCCCAGCAATACTTCGAGCGGCTTGGCAGGGGACAGCATCAGTACGCGCAGCGTATGCTTCTCCTTCTCTTCCGCAACGATCATAGATTGAACAAATAAACAGGTCATGAGCAGCGCCATATTAACTGGCATCATCAGAAGAGTGGCGCCATCACCGGCTTCTCCTTTGCTGAACATAAAAGCGAAAATAAGCGGCAAAGCGGCAGTGATTAAAAGCATTTGATTCTTCAGAGCGTCTTTCCATTCTTTCTGAATCATTGCAGATACACGATTTATCGAAAATGTCATTGTAATACGCCTCCAGTCACTTTAATGAAAATATCGCTTAATGTCGGTTCGTTCGAATGGATCGATACTAGCTTGCCGGAAGTCATCCAGTCATGAATGCGCTTGGCTCCACTCTCGTCGCGCTCAACGGTGTGGGTTCCGTCTGTTGTAACAACCGTAATGCCATGATCCATATGGGCTATCCGCAGCTGCTGCGGTGTATCCATGGCAGCAATGCATCCATTATGGAGGAATGCAATACGATCGCACAGCAATTCTGCTTCTTCCATGTCATGTGTCGTCAGGAAAATGGTTGTACCCATGCGGTTCAGTTCGCGTAGCGCCTCATGAATTCGTTTCGTATTTGTTGGATCAAGAGCAGATGTCGGTTCATCTAAGAACAAAATATCGGGCTTATGGAGCAAGGCGCGTGCGAGTGTTACCCGCTGCTTCATCCCTTTGGACAACTGTTTAACAGCCGTTTTGCGTTCATTCGTTAAGTTAACCTGCTCCAGCGCTTCCTGTACTCGGCTCGTTGGCACATTATACAACTTGCAGAACAATACAAGATTGTCTTCAATGGTGAGCCGATCGTACAAGGTACTGTTATCCGTTAATATGCCGATGCGAGATAGATGCTGCTGGCGTTCCGAATCCTTCATCTTTGCGATGTCTACGCCAAATACGCGGGCTGTGCCTGACGTAGGAAGCAGTTGACCAGTCAGTATCTTAACGGTTGTCGTCTTGCCGGAGCCGCTAGGTCCCAGAAATCCGAAGATTTCACCGCGTTCAATTGTGAAGTCAATTGGCTTGATGGCTTGCTTATTGCCGAATGTCTTGGTCATTGCTCTCACTTCGATAATTGGTTCCATGTGAGTCACCCTCGCTTTATATAAATGATATTGTGTACGATGTGAATGCCGGAGCCGCTATTATTCGCTTGCGGCTGAGTCGGCTCATTGCTGCGTTGCTGTCCCTGTCGACATCCTTATCGTATCGCGAAAGGGTGATCACCACCTCAAAAACCCCGCGAAGAGAGTGCTCCAGAGGTTGAATGGAGCATTTCGCGGGGGGAATGGAACCAATGAGAGAGTGGATAATACAGCTTTTCCTGATGAATGGCGCAGATGATGAATTATCCGATCCCCATAATGGCCTTCATTTCTTCATATTTATTCTTGGAGAGTGGTACCTTGCTCTTATTCTCATCATCGAGCACAAGGCTGTAGCTGTTGCGCGACCAAATAATGACCTCGCGTACACGCTGCAGGTTGACCAAGTAAGAACGGTGGCAGCGGAAAAATCCGAATGCCTTAAGCTTGCGCTCCAGTTCCATCAGCGTCATTGTACAGGGGAGGGAACCCGAATGCATATGAAGCTGGGAAGCCCCGTCTTGGCTTTCAATATAATTCAGTTCCAGTGGATCGATAAGCACGATTTTGTCTTCGATGCGCGCTGGAATCTTATCGAAGCTGATTTGAGGGACGAAGCGTTGTCCAGCTGCAGCGGATTCAGGCTCATCCTCTTCGTTCTCAGCGGCTTGTATTGTGGACTTCTTGTCCTTAGTTGATGGTTTTGATGGTTGGCTGCTAACATCTTTATTTAGAGACTCCGTCGTTCTGGTGCCTTCTTGTCCACCATCTTCAGCTTCCGCCACGAACACCTGCTGTTCAGCATCGCTTGTATGCCCATGCGCTTCAAATATCTCGACTTCCTGAAGTGTTCCTGCTACAGGCACCTCATCCTCAATAATAACGGACTTGAAGCCCGATGGTGTTAAGCGAACGACATGATTGGTCATCGTAAGCGCGCTTTCTAAGGAAGGTACGGTCATGAAGATTGAAGCGCCTTCTTCGCACATAGTGTTGATCCATTGCCGAAGCAGGTAGCTGCTCTCTAAGTCCATGTGGAATTCGGGATCCTCGATGACGATTAGTTCCGGACGATGTGCGGCGGCTCTTGCCAAGTGGAATCGGCGCTGCTCAGATAGCGTACATTTGCCAAGCGGCGTATTCACGCACTCATGTAGACTGGTTAGCTTCAATAGCTGCTCAAGTCGATCTTTATGGTAGGCTCCATACATCTTCATATAGAAGATAAGGGCATCCTTCGGTGTTAATCGCTCGTAGAGGGGATCGCCCTGCCGAATCCAGCCGATTTTGGTGGCGAGTGAGGCAGAAGAGAGTGGCACTCCACGCCAGGTTACACTGCCGGCAGAGGGCTTAGCGCGATTCATAAGCAGATCGATAATTAACTGTCCCGTAATATGGTTGCTTTGCACTGCAGTGCATTGTCCGGGATGTATTTGTACGCTCAGCGCGTCTAAAAGAGTGGAATTGCCCTTCGTCACATATAACTTATCAATAATAAGTCCTTCCCCGTAGGGGGGTTCCTGCGCGTTCATACGCGAACCTCCAATCAGTATGCCTATTCATTGGTGTGAGTTAGATCATATAGGTAAATGATATATCGAGAACCTAGATTTGGGTAGATGCTAACCTGACTAACGATGTATTTACCCTTCTATGGTAAGAAACCCCTCAAAGGGGATTTGTATTAATGTTCGGATTTTACCTGTCTAACTATCTACTATAATGGAATGAAATGATATTTAAAAATAATTTACGAACATTGGGCGTAAACAGCGTTGACTTGTTCGCCAAATTCCGATACAATAAGGTTGTTCCCACAGAAGTGGGTGGCAAGGATTGATTGGCCATTTTTTGTTTATCCTGTTCGTATATCCCAGAGATAAGGTCTAGGGGTCTCTACCAGGAGCCGTAAATTCCTGACTACGAGTAGGTATGCTTTGGCATACCTGAACGTAACGGGATATTTTTTTTGCCCAAAATGGGTGTAGGCTCATCGGATAGAAGAGAAATAGACCGAGACATCGTGAGCATCGAGGAGGAAACAATGAGTAAATATGATGTAATTGTTGTAGGAGCAGGTCCGGCCGGTATTTTCACTTGTTATGAATTATCTTTGAAGGCACCGCAATTGAAGGTTTTGCTTGTAGATAAGGGACATGATATTTATCGCCGCAACTGTCCGATTTTGGAGGAGAAGATTCAGAAGTGTCCTCCAGCGGCAGGGAAGAAGGACTTTGCTGGCTGTCTTCCAGCTTGTTCGATTACGAACGGCTTCGGTGGAGCAGGGGCATATAGTGATGGGAAATTTAACGTAACTACAGAGTTCGGAGGTTGGCTGACAGACTTCTTGCCAGCTTCGCAAGTACTGGACTTGATTAAATATGTAGATGCAATCAACTTGGAGCACGGAGCGACGACGGACATTACCGATCCAACGACAGAAACGGTTCGCCGTATTGAGCAGCTTGGATATTCTGCTGGCTTGAAGCTGCTTCGCGCACAAGTTCGACATCTGGGCACTGAGCAGAACTTGGAGATTTTGAAATCCATTTATGAATATTTGAAGACTCGTATCGATATGGCCTATAAGACCGAAGTAGCGGATCTGATTACAGAGAAGCAGGATGGACGCCATATTGTGAAGGGGATTGAACTGAAGAGCGGCGAGAAGCATGAAGCGGATCAAGTGGTCATCGTACCAGGACGTGACGGTTCTGCGTGGCTGACGGAGATATTGAAGAAGCGCCGCTTGAAAATGTACAACAACCAAGTGGATGTTGGGGTGCGTGTGGAGACATCGGATATCGTCATGCGCGAAATCAACGAGCACCTGTATGAAGGGAAATTCGTGTTCAACACGTCTGTCGGCACACAAGTGCGTACCTTCTGCAGCAATCCATCTGGCCATGTCGTGGTCGAGAACCACAGTGGGATCATGTGTGCCAACGGGCACTCCTACAAGGATCCGAAGCTTGGTTCTGCGAATACGAACTTTGCATTGCTTGTCTCGCACAAGTTCACGGAACCGTTCGACAAGCCGAATGAATACGCTCGTGAAATCTGCAAGCGTGCGAATGATTTGTCCGGAGGTGGGATTATCGTTCAGAAGTATGGGGATATCATTCGAGGTCGCCGTTCTACAGAGAAGCGCATCGAAGAAGGATTCTTGGAGCCTACCTTGAAAGAAGCTGTTGCTGGAGATTTAGGTCTTGTTCTTCCGTATAATACGATGAAGAGTCTTATCGAAATGGTTGAAGCGCTTGATCGCGTAACACCAGGCATCGCTTCTGAACATACGTTATTCTATGGGGTAGAGGCGAAATTCTACTCCGCTCGCCCGAAGCTGGACACGACGTTGGAATCCGAAATTGATGGCTTATACTGCGGTGGAGACGGCGCGGGCATTACGCGTGGACTCGCACAAGCGGGTGCTGCAGGTGTACACATTGCACGGAGCATTGTTGCTAAGCGCGGCGCATAATTTCACATTGCAGGTCAACAACATATACAGCTTATGGCCAGTGAGTCGATTGTGCGACTTACTGGCTTTTTTGCGTAGATCGGTCATGCACGGGGTTATACGCAAAATGGACAATATTTGAAGGGTACTTTGTGATAAATTGCACAACATCGGATTTGGGGCTCCGTTACAATGAATTTGCAACCTGTTCAGCTGACATTCCAACTGGAATTATTCGTACTGAGTAGGTGCGGATGGGGTGTGGGTCTTGGAAATGATGGGGCTTGCATCTGAATAATCATAAGCAGGAGGTTATATCGATGTCAGGTTATTTGAAGCCGCAGCAAATTGCGGAAGCGACAGTAGATACCGGAACGATTAAGGCGAAGAACCCATTGTCCGCCATGATGATTCTAGGATTCCTTGCCGGCGCATTTATTGCGCTTGGTTATCTCTTATATATACGTGTAACAGCTGGAGCGCCTGCGGAATGGGGAAGCATCAACAGCTTAATCGGAGCGGCACTGTTCCCGGTCGGTCTTATTCTTACCTTACTAGCAGGCGGTGAGCTGCTGACAGGGAACATGATGGCCGTACCACTTGCTCGGATGAAGGGACGTATATCGACCACGGAGGCTATTCGCAATATTGTCGTCATTACGATTGCCAACTTCTTAGGAGCGCTGTTTGTGGCATACTTCTTCGGTCATGTGGTTGGTTTGACTGGCTCCGGTGTTTATTTGCAGAAGACAGTAGATGTTGCTGCGCATAAGCTAGACGATAGTTTCATTCAAGCCTTTGTCAGTGGGATTGGCTGCAACTGGTTAGTTGCACTTGCGGTATGGCTCTCCTATGGAGCGAAGAGCTTCAGCGGGAAGATCATGGGGATATGGTTCCCAACGATGGCATTCGTTGCGATTGGTTTCCAGCACGTTGTAGCAAATATGTTCGTAATTCCGGCTGCGATCTTTGAGGGTCATTTTAGCTGGGGACAATATATGACGAACTTCGTACCGGTATGGCTAGGTAACTTGGTTGGAGGAGTCGTGTTCGTTGCAGGGGCTTACTATATGGTATATTTGCGTTCGCAGCAAGATCAGAAGCAGGCAGCTGAAGCAGGTGTATCATCAAACGTATCAACGAATATGCAGGGAGCGGGAAATTCAAGCAAGGTGGCCTCGTCAGGAAGTGCAAGTGCACCTGTCCATTAGAGGTATTGGGATTAGAGAATGCCAAGTGATGTTGAAAAAGAAGATAGGTAAGGTCTAGTCCATCGAGGCTCGGCCTTTTTTGCGTCATCGATATGACGTTTTTTTCATAGGAATTCACGGGCTTGTCACTTTCGCAGGGGATAGATGTGGTAAACTACGGGTGACAAATTTATTTCTGCATTTCGCATTCTATAAAAAGATACCGATACCTCGCTGTATCTGTAAGCGTATCCAACTAACTCGTGGGGAGGGATCTGGCTGTGAAGTTGCATTTTACGGGCAGTATCGAACATGTATTACCAGGGATTCTCGAATTGAAGTCATTATTGAAGGTGGAAGTGGGGACAGAAGGCACTACAGTCCGCGTAGAGCAGGGAGAGGGATCGCTTCGTGCCGCATGGGATGGTACAGAAGGCTTGATCCGCTATGAGTCGGATATTCATTTCTTCCGTGCACTGGGCTTGTTCGTTGAGCAACTGCGCAAGGGGCAGCCATTCGATATTACAGAGCATCCGCAATTCACGTATAACGGAACGATGATTGATGCATCTCGGAACGCAGTTCCGAATGTACATATGATGAAGCAGACGCTGCGCTCAATGGCGTTAATGGGCTTGAACGGCGCAATGATATATACCGAAGATACGTATGAGGTTCCAGGTCGTCCGTATTTTGGCTACATGCGCGGACGCTATACCGCGGAGGAACTCTATGAGATTGACCAGTATGCCGCGTTATTCGGAATTGAGGTAGTGGCATGCATCCAGACACTTGGTCACTTGGCGCAGGCGCTGAAGTGGGACTATGCGAATGAGATGAAAGATACGGAGGACGTCCTTCTTGTAGGAGAAGAGGACACCTATCGACTCATTGAGGATATGATTGTAGCGTCAACGAAGCCGCTGCGTTCCAAGCGCATTCACATCGGGATGGATGAGGCGTTCGGGCTTGGTCTAGGTAAATATATGCACAAGCATGGCTTCCGCGAACGGTTCGATATTATGAACGAGCATTTGGCGCGTGTATTGGGAATTACGAGCAAGCATGGCCTTACGCCGATGATGTGGAGTGATATGTACTTCCACCTGCTTATGAAAAACGGCGGTCACTATTATGATCTCGACATTAACTTCTCGAATGAAGTTGTTAACCAAATTCCGAAGGGCGTACAATTCGTCTACTGGGATTACTACCATGATGATCAAGGCTTCTATGAGGAATTTATCGAGAAGCATCGCCAACTGGGCTCTGATCCGGTATTCGCTGGCGGCGTCTGGGTATGGGGTGCGATGAGTCCGAACTACGGGAAGACGTGGCAGAATACGAATCCCGCGCTGCTTGCCTGCAAGTCGAAGGGCATTAAGGAAGTGTTCGCGACAGCATGGGGCGACAACGGGCAGGAGACGAATCATATGACAATTCTGCCAGGCTTGCAATTGTTCGCTGAGCATGGCTATACCGAAGGGGAAGTCGATGAAGCGAAGATGAAGGAACGCTTCCAGCTGTGCACCGGACAGAGCTTCGATGATTACTGGCAGCTCACTTACTTGGATGAGACACCGGGTGTAACGAAGAACAACATGCACGGTTCGAACGGTTCGAAGTTCCTGTTGTTCCAAGACACATTGATCGGGTTGTTTGATATCTATTTGACAGAAGAGCTGGAGTCGCAACTGCCGAAGCATTACAGTGAGCTTGCTGGACGCCTCGTGGCTGCACGTGACAATACCGCAGGAGATCATGCGCTCGTGTTTGATATGTATGCGAAGTTGTCCAAGGCTGTTGGCGCAAAGTCGATGCTTGGCGTGCAGGTCACGCGCGCGTACCAGAATGGTGATAAGGATGAGCTTCGCCGCATTGCAGCTGATGTCATTCCGTCCGTTCGTCCGCTGGTCGATGAAGCGCGCAAGGCGCATCGTGCATTATGGATGGCGACAAGCAAGCCATTCGGCTGGGAAGTGCTCGACAGCCGCTATGGTACCGTGCTTGCACGGCTGCAGTCGGCGGAAGATCGGATTCTCGACTTCGTGGAAGGCCGCGTAGATCGCTTGGAGGAGCTTGATGCAGAACGTCTGCCATTCTACAGTGATGATCCAGTGGCGGGGGATCGCGTAGCGCATCAGCCGTTCTTCCATCGCATGGTGACGGGTACCGTGTTCTCGGCAATCTAATGTCGTCAGGCAGCGAAGTCAATGGGATTCAAATACCTTATCGTGCTTGCAGGAGACATGTGCAAGGTTCGATGGCAAGCACGATGCTGCTACAGCGAACTATGGTAATAGTCTGCTGTATACAGCAGCGAGGGGGCCCGGTCGGTTACGACCCGGGTTTTCTTGTTGTTGCGGTGCTAGGCATGATCGAGCTTCACCTTTTATACTATGTGAAATCGGATGATGGAAGATATCTGCTGCAAAGGAGATGCTAGCTTGGCTATATACGCCCTCCTGCTAGTTATTGCTTCAGCCTTCGCGCATGCAGCTTGGAATATGTTCGCGAAGCGGAGCATTCATAAGGAATCCTTTTTATTTTGCTTACATGGGTTGGCAACCGTCGTGTTCATGCCATTCTTCATCCATGATCTTGTGATCATGCACTGGACTTGGACGAATGGCTTGCTGCTTGTTGTGTCCTTACTGCTGCAAGGGATATATCTTTGGCTCGTATCCAAGGCCTATCAGATTGGGGATCTGTCCAAGGTATACCCGATGATGCGTGGAACGGCCGCACTCATTGTGCCAATTGTTAGTGTGGCGCTATACCAAGAGAGCCTGTCTCTTGTTGGCTGGCTCGGCTGGCTGCTCATTGTTGGAGGCTTGTTCGCACTTAGCGGCATGTTCTCCTCGAAGGAGCCGCGTGACAGGACATGGTGGCTTACCTTGGCAATTACGACGACGGTAGGATTGTGTACGGCCAGCTATACGCTGACGGATAAGATGGTGGTGCAGTTCTTCAGCCCCTTGGGTCTGATTCAAATTTCGAACTTAGGTGCGCTCCTATTCTTAGCGCCTTCTGTCCTAAGAACGAAGCGGCTGCGCGAGGAATGGCGCATCAATTGGCGCACGATTGTGCTTGGCTCCGTCGTCTCGCCAGGCTCCTATTTGCTGTTCTTGTTCGCGATGACGCTTGGTCCGCTTGCACACTTGGCGCCCATTCGTGAATTCAGCATTGTGATCGGGACATTGCTAGGCATCGTTGTGTTGAAGGAACAGCAAGGCTGGACGAGAATTGCGACTTCGGGGGTCGTAGCAGTCGGTATGGCCTTGATCAGCATGTGGGGATAGCGGGAACCTTCCTGTTAGATGTTCAGCACGACTCGCTTGTACCTTATTTGTTTAAATGAGGGAATGTATACGATAAGCCCAAAAAAGCGCCCGCCCTCAATGATCGTCTGTATGCAGCAGGTCAGTTGAGACAGCGGGCGCTCTATGTTCCCGAGGGACTCTCGTGTTAATTAACAATCTTATATTTATCGTTCGTCAGCTCGAAAATTTTCTTAATGCCTGATGTAACGTACACCTTATGATCTGTAGTAATGAAGATGGCTTCAATATTCGGATCTGCCTCGACGAACTTCAACCCCTTCTCTACACCGAGTGCGAATAAAGAGGTAGACAGCGCATCGGCATCCGTCGAATTGTTTGTCACAATCGTTACACTGCTAAGACCATTGTCAACCGGATACCCGTTAGCAGGGTCAAGAATGTGGTGGTAGTGTTTGCCGTTCTCCACAAAGTAACGCTCATAGACGCCTGATGTAACAATCGTCTTATCAGTTACCCTCATCTTGCCGATTTGGTTGCCGCGAGATTCATCCGGGTCTTGGACGCCAATGGTCCAGTCGGAACCGCCAGGCTTCGGTCCAACGGCAAAAATATTGCCGCCAAGGTCAATAATGGCGCTAGGGAAGCCGTTCGTGCGCAAGTAGTCAGCAATACGGTCTGCAGCGTAGCCTTTGCCGATACTGCCCATATCCAGCTCCATGCCTTCACGGTTCAGCTTAATTTCATGCTTGTCCGGGTTGAGCGTAACATCCTTATAATCAACCAGCTTCAAGGTTTCTGCGAGTTTTTTCGCATCCGGCACTTTCGCATTCTCATGGCCAATATTCCATAAGTCCACGATTGGGCCGACGGTTGGATCGAATCGCCCTTCGGTACGCTTCGCGTAATCGAGCGACTTGGCAATCAGATCATAGGATTCCGGCGTAACCGCGACAGCTTGCTTGCCGGATGCAGCATGGATCTTCGCCAGTTCACTCGTGTCCTTCGTACGGTTCAGGCGGGAGTCGATTTCTTTTAACAGGTTCTCGATATCTTTGAATTGTTTTTGATCCGCTCGCTCATCATAAATCTTGACGGTAACGATCGTATCAAAAATAAAGTAGGATTGCTGCTTAATGGTGGATTTCTGGCTTGCAGTATCGCTCGTTCCAGATTCATCTTTACTGCTGCCGCAACCACTCAAAATAAGGGCGCAAGCAGAGAACAGAACGATGGCACTGCGAAGCAGGCTGCGTGAACGTATCATAAGGCGATTCCTCCATATATATGTGTAATGAAATAGACAGGATTTGAACATCCTTGTATTAAGGAAATAGGCTCGTAACCAAGCATTTTATTATAGCAGTTCCCCAAAAAGTTGCAAACCAAGCATATCACAGAAATGCAGTCTATCACGTGCATATTCCGCTGAAGTTCACGGTTATGACATGGACGAACATTGAACCTTCTTTCACGAAGAGGTATAATAAAAATAGCTTCAAAATTAAAATGTAACCCGAGGAGTCAACAAGATGAAACGTGGAGATCTGATTCTCATCGGAGTCATTATTGTCGCGGCGCTCGCATTTCTTGTGCCGAAGTGGTTCTTTCAAAACGAAAGTGAAAATTTGCACAATTCCAAGGTGGTCGCTCATATTTCCGTAGATGGGAAACCTTATAAACAAGTGGAATTAACCGAGGAAGAACAAACTATTCGTGTCGAAACCGATCATGGCTTCAACCTATTGAAGGTACATGATAAGGGGATCGAAATGATTGATGCCGATTGCTCCGACAAGGTGTGTCTGTCGTTCGGCTTCGTATCGAGACCGAATGATACAATCGTATGCTTGCCTCATCGCGTGCTTGTCGAGCTGTTCAGCGAGGGCGATGCTGGCCAGGAGAGTGACATCGATGCCGTCGTACAATAATACGAATCGTATTGCCGTGTCCAAACAGTCCGAAGCGTTGAAGAAGGCGGTCATTATCGCCATATTCAGCGCTGTTGCTGTTGTTCTCGGCTTCGTAGAGGCCATGCTTCCGGTGCAGACGATTCTGCCTATCCCGGGGGCGAAGCTCGGATTAGCCAATGTAATGATCTTGGCATGCTTATATTTCTTGAACGGAAGGGACGCATTGACGCTTGTCATCTTGAAGACATTGCTCATGACGCTCATGCTGGGAACCTTCTCCGCCTTCCTATTCAGCTTCTTAGGATCTTTGTTCAGCTTCATGGTGATGTACATCATCTTGAAAATTGGCCGCGATAACGTCAGCCTGATAGGTATTAGCGTCGTAGGCGGCGCCGCGCACAACGCCGGTCAGCTGACTGCGGCGTATATTGTGTTTGGTACAGCAAATATTTTCTACTACTTACCGGTCTTGCTTATTACGGGTGTTGTAACAGGCATCTTTATCGGCATCGCGGTGAAATACATTGTCGCAGCACTGGCGAAGCTGCCGCTGTTCGACTCGCTTGCTCCGCAGATTGGAGTGGCGCATGGCAAGGAGACAAGTGCTGATAGTGCCGCTAATGTTACTGCTGCTGTTGCGGGCACTGCCAATGATGCTGGTACTGCCAATGCCAGTTCTGCATATGAAAATGCGGTGTTTATGGAGAACATCCATTTCCAATATCCGCACCGCTCTCCGCTATTCCATGGGATATCGCTTCAAGTTCCGCGGGGGCAATGGGTATCTGTTATTGGGCCTAACGGCTCGGGCAAGTCGACACTGTTGAAGCTTATCAATGGATTGTTCACTCCGCATGCTGGTCATATTTATGTCAACGGGGAGCACCTCAATGAAGAGAGCGTTGCAGATATTCGCCGCCAAGTCGGGTTTCTGTTCCAGAACCCAGACAATCAGTTCTTCGCAACAACGGTGCGCGATGATATTGCGTTCGGCATGGAGAACCGCCAACTACCGCTTGCTGACATGGAACGCCGACTTGAGCAGGTAGCAGATGAGTACCGTGTGCGGGAATGGCTCGATCGGCATCCCGCGGAGCTGTCGGGGGGACAGAAACAGCGTGTGGCGATCGCAGGTATGATGGTACTGAATCCAGACATTTTGATATTCGATGAAGCGACCTCGATGCTGGATGAGCGCTCGAAGCGGGAGCTGACAGCTCAGCTTCAAAGCTTGCATGCGTCTGGGCGCTACACGATTCTATCGGTTACGCATGATGCAGAGGAAATACTCGCTTCGGATCGGGTTATTGTTGTTAAGGACGGAACGATAGCGGCGGATCTAACGCCATCTGAACTGTTCGCAGACGAAGCACTCATGAAGGAGTGCCGCTTGCAAGCGCCATTTACCCTCCAATTGGCGAAGGCGCTGCAAGCAAGAGGCATGGACGTGCCGGATACGAATGACGAGAGAGAGCTGGTGAATGCACTATGGCGATCATAACTGCGGAACGGGTCACGTATCGCTATCAAGGGCAAGGGGCGCATGGTGTCCCCGCACTAGATGAATTGAATGTCGCGTTCGAGCAAGGACAATTCATCGCGCTTCTCGGTTCAACCGGCTCGGGCAAATCAACCTTGCTTCAGCATTTGAACGGGATCTTGCAGCCGACTTCAGGAAGCTTGAAGGTAATGGAGTTCACCTTCCAAGGAGGCACGCCAGAGCGCGGCTTGAAGGAGCTTAGGCGCCGTGTTGGGCTTGTCTTTCAATTTCCGGAGCAGCAGCTGTTCGAGGAAACGGTGGAGCGGGATGTACTGTTCGGCCCCTTGCAGTTTGGACAGAGCGAGGAGGAGGCGAAGGCATCCGCTCGCAAGGCAATGATGCAGGTAGGTCTGCCTGAATCGCTGCTGCAGGTCAGTCCATTTGAGCTGAGCGGCGGACAGATTCGCAAGGTAGCGATTGCGACCGTACTCGCCTCGAATCCTGAGATTGTCGTACTTGATGAGCCAACGGCTACCCTTGATCCGGTGAGCAGAGCAGAGCTCATTGCGCTGCTGCATAAGCTCTGCAAGGAAGAGGGCAAGACGATCATTATGGTAACGCATCGTCTGGATGAGCTGTTTGCCTATGCAGATTCGTTCGCCTTAATGAAGGATGGGCAAGTGACCTTTCAAGGCACGCGTTCGCAGCTCGTGACGCAGCCGGAACGACTAGGGGAGGCAGGGATTCTTCTGCCTGCAACGATGCGTCTAGCAGCACTTGTTATGGAGCGATCAGGTGTGCCAATGGATCAGCTTCCTTGCTCGGTAGAGGGCTGGACGGAATGGCTCGCTGCCAAGATTGCAGACGTGGGGCTCGAAGGAAGATCACATTTTGGAAGCAAGCAGTTGGAGCAGCAGGCCGATTCATTGGAGGAGAAGGAGGAGTAGCTTATGCAGGCGAAAATGATGCTCGGCCGCTACGTGGCAGCCGATTCATGGATTCATCGTCTTGATCCGCGTGCCAAGCTGACTGCGATGGTCATCTATCTAGTCGCGGTCATTCTTGCAGAGCGGTTCGCTGAGCTTGCCGCGCTTACGGTGTTCGCGCTGCTCATTATGATAAGCTCACGAATCTCGCTGTACCGCTACTTCCGCGCCTCCCGGCCGCTGTGGCTCATTATGGCCTTCATGTTTATTTTCTATCTTCTATTTGATTCAAGCGGCAGCGCACTTGTACAAGTAGGCGGCTTGAAGATTACGACAGGCGGCGTTACTTATGGGGCATATGCTGTATGGAGAATGGCGCTGCTCGTGACGCTGACTGCGATATTAACGTTCACGACAGCACCCGTTGAACTGAATCTAGGTCTTGAGCGCGTACTTAAGCCAATTCGGTTCGTAGGAGGCTCTCCGCAGCGCTGGTCGATGATGATAGGGATATCGCTGCGCTTCATTCCAACCATATTCGAGGAAGCGGAGAAGGTTATGAAGGCGCAGGCTTCAAGAGGAGCGGATTATGCGGATTTGTCCTTCACCCAGAAGGGCAAGCTGGTTATGACATTAATGGTGCCAGTCATCGTGAGTGCCTTCCGCCGTGCGGAGGAACTGGTACAGGCGATGGAGGCGCGTGGCTATGTACTGAATGCACCGCGTACGTCGCTGCGTCAATTGAAATGGAAGCAGGCAGATACGTTGTTCATGGCTTTATTTATAGCAATGTTAGTACTTGTTCTATTATGGTAGAAGATCAGCGCAATTCGTTGCTTTTCTCTAAGAAAGAGGGGGCAGCAGCGGACTGCGCGTATTTATTGTATATATTGTGAAAATAGTCACAATAACAATTTAAATATGTTATATTTAGAATATAAATATTTGGTTATTCGTAAGAACGCAAGGCGATACCTTAGAAGTGACTACTGAAACGAATGGACTTGGGGGAGAGCGACTGTGGCTAGATATTTTAATGGGAAAGAAATTGAATTGTTGGCACCTGCCGGAACGTTTGACAT
>NZ_JMDX01000076.1:0-24101 GCF_000935845.1 Paenibacillus sp. E194 | reverse complement strand
AGAGGGCATAACAATGGAAAAACAATTTACTATTAAAAAACCCACAAGGTATCCACGCTCGTCCAGCGGGCGCAATCATGAAGAAAGCTGCTGAATTCGCAGGAGAGCAAATTACAATCGAATTCAACGGCCGTAAAGTAAGCGCAAAAAGCATCACTGGCGTATTGACGCTCGGTATGAAGGCTGGCGACACAGTAACAGTATCTGCTGAAGGTGATAAGGCTGCTGAAGCAGTTGAAGCAGTAGGCGCAGTAATCGAATCCGTATTGGACTAATAGAACGTAATCATTAACGTGGAAAAAGGAGTGGAGGAACCGATGCTACTTCAAGGTATTCCAGCTGCATCCGGTTATGCCATCGGCCAAGCATTCATCCTGGAGCATGATACATCTGAGGTTGAGCGTAAGCAGGTCGATGATGTACAGGCAGAAGCAACTCGCTTGCAGACAGCTGTACAGCAGGCTATGAACGAACTGGAGCAGATTAAAGAAGATACAGCGAAAAAATTAGGCGAGCATCAAGCTGAAATCTTCGCTACACATATCCTTGTATTGCAAGATGAAGAGTTTGTTGGGCAAGCGATTGAGAAGGTTCGCAGTGAGAAGGTAAATGCAGAGTTCGCTCTTTCGGAAGTGACTCAGCAGCTGGTCGACATCTTCAGCAGCATGGACAGTGAATATATGCGTGAGCGTGCAGCGGACTTCCGCGATGTGAGCAAGCGTGTACTCGGTCTATTGTCCGGCAAGAAATCTGCTTCTCTGAATGACTTCGAAGAGGCAGTTGTGCTCTTCGCACATGACTTGACTCCTTCCGATACAGCCCAGCTGGATCGCAGCAAGGTAGCAGGCTTTGCGACGAACATTGGCGGTCGAACTTCCCACTCGGCTATTATGGCACGCTCGATGGAGATCCCTGCGGTTGTTGGCTTGCAGGACGCTACATCTACAGTGAAGAACGGCGACATGGTCATTCTCGATGGTTCAAGCGGCATTATCCTGATCAATCCAGATTCGGATACGATTGCAACTTACCAAGAGAAGAAGGTGAAGTTCGAGAAGCGTCAGGAAGAGATGAAGCTGTACAAAGACAAACCTTCGATCACTGCTGATGGCCATGAGGTTGAACTCGTGTCAAACATCGGCAACCCGCAAGATGCGCTTGGCGCACGCAACAACGGTGCTGAGGGTGTAGGCTTGTACCGTACGGAATTCCTGTACATGGGGCGTGACAACTTCCCATCTGAAGAGGAACAATACAACTCTTATGTTGCCGTATGTGAAACACTTGGAACGGAGAAGCCAGTCGTGATCCGTACATTGGATATCGGCGGGGACAAGGAGCTGCCTTACTTGCCGCTTCCGAAGGAAATGAACCCATTCCTGGGATACCGTGCGATTCGCTTATGCTTGGATCGTAAAGATCTATTCAAGACACAGCTTCGTGCGATCCTTCGTGCAAGCGCCAAAGGCAACATCAAGCTGATGTACCCAATGATCTCTACGCTGAGCGAGCTTCGCGAGGCAAATGCGATTCTGGCAGAGACGCAAGCAGAGCTGGATGCAGAAGGCATTGCGTACAATAAAGAGATGGAAGTCGGCATGATGATCGAGGTTCCTGCTGCTGCGATTATTGCGGATCAATTGGCGAAGGAAGTTGACTTCTTCTCCATCGGTACGAATGATTTGGTACAATACACGATGGCTGCTGACCGGATGAACGAGCAAGTATCCCACTTGACTCAGCCATTCAACCCAGCAGTGCTGCGCTTGATCAAGATGGTTATCGATGCTGCGCACAAAGAAGGCAAGTGGGCTGGCATGTGCGGTGAAATGGCCGGCAACCTGAAGGCTGTTCCGATCTTGCTCGGTCTTGGCCTTGATGAATTCAGCATGAGTGCAAGCTCTGTACTTCCAGTACGTGTACTGCTGAGCCGCTTGGATCGTGAAGAGATGCGCAAGCTAGCGGAAGAAGCGCTGATGCTGGAGACAGCTGAAGAGATTCAAGTTCTGGTCGTTGACCGTGTATCGGCAGTTCAAGAAATGTCCATCTAACATGTAACGAATGTGTTGCAGTCGGGGAGGAGAACCTCCTCACCCGGCTGCCTTATCGTTTCCATATGTGTCAATAAAATTACAAATAAATAATATTCTGCAATATTCCTACATATTCGACAAAATTAGATTTATTCGTTGACATTGATTGTGGATTAACCTAGAATAAGTGATGTAGTTGACGCACGAATCGAAAACGTTTCCAAAAACGTAATCTTCCATGTGTACGCTCAGGGGAAAGGAGCCTTGCTTTGTCAGAACAACGTCGCTTTGAAATCGTACGGGCATTAAGCAACAATGTCGTATTGGCAAACGATGTGTTGGCTAACAAAGAAACCATTCTCATGGGGAAAGGGCTCGGCTTTGGGGCAAAACCTGGAGGTTCTTTGGAAACTAGTGATACACGAATCGAGAAGACCTTTGTGATCGAGGACAAACAGCATTTATCGCAGTATCAGATGCTGCTCGGGCAAATTGATCCCGAAGTCATTGTCATTTCGGAGAAGATCATTTCGATCGTATCGGAGCAGTTGACGCCGGATTTGAACGAGCATATTCATCTCGCATTGCCAAGTCATATTGAATATGCCCTTTATCGTCTTCGCAACAATATAGCGATAGAGAATCCGTTTCTATGGGAGATTCGCACATTGAACCCTAAGGAGTTCGAACTTGCTACCCAAGCCGCTGAGCTTATCGGCAAGACGTTCGACGTCGTGGTGCCGGAGGATGAGATTGGATTTTTGACAATCCATATTCAATCTGCCGTTGCCCATGTCCCTGTGGGGAACTTTGTTCAATACAATCATCTTCTGAAGGATCTGGTCGCCCTCATCGAACGCGAGCGGGGCAGGGTCATTCCGAAGGATAGCATTGATTACTTACGATTAATTACGCATTTGCGCTTTGCGATGGAACGAATTCGCCAGGGTGATGCCACGAAGAATCCATTCCGGGACAACTTGAAGGAAATGGCGCCTTACGAATTTAGTGTCGCACAGAAATGTGCGGACTTGATGTCGAAGAAGCTGGAGATCGAAATACCCGAAGATGAAACGGCATACATCGCAATGCATTTATATCGTCTATTTCATAAAGACTCAGAATAACGCTGGACAAGCGTGTTACTAGTTCGACTAGGCATGAGCTTGCTGGGGGATAACATCTAATTTTTTTGGATGTCGTTCCGTCGCAAGCTCATGCCTTTTTTATATTCTCTAATGCGCTTACATTTTGGCGGAGGAGATGACAGGTCAGAGCATAAATTTTTGACCTTTTATCCATACTTTACTTATTCACCACAAGGAGGAACGACATATGCTAGCCTTTTTGCAAAAAATTGGTCGTGCATTGATGCTTCCGGTTGCAACTTTGCCGGCGGCGGCGATTCTGCTTCGCTTCGGTCAAATTGACTATGTGAAAGATTTTCACTTGGGGGATACGGTCGGCGGGTTCTTGAACCAATACATCGCCCCATTCCTTGACGCAGGCGGATCTGCTATTTTTGATAACTTAGCTTTATTGTTCGCAATTGGGGTCGCGATTGGCTTTGCCGCTGATGCGGTAGCTGTACTGGCAGCAGTTATTGCACATATGATATTGCTGAAAGTGCTGACGAAGATTCCGGCAGCCTTTACATTCATACCAGCAGATATGAAGCTGGACATGGGGGTTATCGGCGGTATCTTGGCTGGTTCCATTGCAGCCTTCATGTACAACAAATATCACAATATCAAGGTTCCAGATTGGCTCGGCTTCTTCGGTGGCAAACGCTTCGTGCCGATTGTAACTTCAGCTACGATGATCTTGATTGCGATTCCATTCGGTATCGTCTGGGGTCCAGTCCAAACAGCGCTTGATTCCTTCGGCAACTGGATCGTATCGCTTGGTGCGGTTGGTTCCGGGGTGTACCTGACAGCGAACCGACTTCTCATTCCGTTCGGTTTGCACCATGTATTGAATGCAATTCCTTGGTTCCAGCTTGGAACATTCACGGATGCAGCTGGCGAAGTATGGCGCGGCGATATCGCTCGATTCTTCCATGGCGACATGACAGCTGGCGGATTTATGACAGGTTACTTCCCGATCATGATGTTCGCGCTTCCGGGTGCTGCGCTCGCTATTATTCATACAGCGAAGCCAGAGAAGCGCAAGGCGGTTGCATCGCTCTTCGTCGGAACCGCGATTGCATCCTTCTTGACAGGTATTACAGAACCGATTGAATTCGCGTTCATGTTCGTAGCGCCTGTATTGTTCGTCGTTCACGCAATCTTGGCTGGTATTTCCGGCTTCGTCATGGCAACGCTCGGCGTACGCCTTGGATTCGGCTTCTCGGCAGGATTTATCGACTATGTATTGAACTTCCCGCTTGCGACTAAGCCACTGATGCTTATCCCTGTAGGTCTTGTGTACTTCGTTGTCTACTACGTCTTGTTCCGCGTTCTCATCAAGGTATTGAACCTGAAGACGCCTGGACGTGAAGATGACGTTGAAGGCGAAGGCGCCAAGGCTGAAGCTGGCGGCGGCAATGCAACACTGCAAGAGAAGGCTGTGAAAGTGCTGGGGATGATTGGCGGCAAAGACAACATCATTGTCAATGAAGCCTGCATCACGCGCCTTCGCTTGACGCTGAAGGATGATACCGTAGTGGATGAAGCTGGTCTGAAGTCCCTCGGTGCAGCAGGCGTCATGAAGCTTGGTAAGGGTAACGTTCAAGTTGTATTCGGAACGCAGTCCGAGCTCTTGAAAGAAGAAATTAAAAAGCTGTAAGTAGTGTTTAAACAGACACTGTCACATAGGCAAGATGGCAAGGCAGAAAGCCAGCGGATTCATTCCGCTGGCTTTTTTCGTATATCGAAAAAAGAGGGCATCAAAGCAGGGTGTATAATTGTTTGTGGAAACAAAGTTGATCCAAGGCAAGATATTTTCTATACTATACGTGCATCCATAGGAACTCAAACCGCTGTTCCAGACCGAAGGATAAGGAGATGGTGGAATTGGGACAAAGGAAAATGATAGACCAGCAGCGCCTACGAGTTAGGGAGGCTGGACGATGACGATCACGCAGCAAGCCAATATGATTAGTCATCCAGCACGGCGGAATATTTTATTGTTTTTGAAGCAACAAGGAACAGTCGGGGTGCCAGCTATCGCGGGACATCTTCAACTGACGGCTATAGCCGTTCGCAGGCATTTATATGCGCTGCAGAAGGGCGGGTATGTACACGCTCATCTGATTCGTCAGCAGCTAGGAAGACCCACCTATGAGTATAGTTTGGCTGACAAGGCAAGCATGCTGTTCGTCAGTGCATATGATGCGCTGATCATCGATATTCTTGAGCAATTGCAGGAGCGATCCGGTGAAGATACGGTGGAGCAGCTATTCCATTATCGCAGGCAGAAGTTGGAGAAGCGATATGCTCCGTTATTGAATCAAGCAAGCTTAGAGGAGCGCATCTGTTCATTAGCAGCACTACAGGACAAGGAAGGCTACATGGTTAGATGGGGCAGATGTGAGGATGGCAGCTATTGGCTGGAAGAGGCCAACTGCCCGATCTCCCAAGTTGCGGTTCAGTTCGGTTCTCCTTGCAGATGCGAGCAGTCGATGTTTGCCGCGGTGCTCCAAGCGGATGTTGACCGGACAGAAAGTATTGTGGAAGGCGGCACGAAATGTATGTTTCGTATCGCTGAGCCAGATCCAGGGGAACTGTGTGAGTTGTCTGAACCAGAAGTGTAGGGATACAGGCATCTGAGCATGAATCGATTTAGCGTGGTTGGAGCTTGCTGGGAAAAGGAGAATGATGATGAAGCGGAAGGTTGATCAAAAGGATGTCAGGGCTGAGACATCAGTCGGGATCGAATGTAATGAAAATAATGAAAGTAATGAAGCTATTGAAGTTACTGATCCTTATTTGATTTCCATCGTGAATGCAATAGAACAGTTGACAGAGTCTTGGTCTGCTAAGCTGAAGAACGGCGGCATCAAGCTTCAGCTTGCCGTTCAAATCGGCTCCAGCCTGAGCGAAAGCCAACAGGAATGGCTAATGGAGTTCCTTCAGGACTTTCATGTTCGCGATCTGGAAATGTCGAAGGTGCTGCAAGCCTTTGCTACCGAGATACCGGAATGGGCGACCCGGCAAATTCTTCAGATCTTTCGCAAAGCGGAGCGTGTGAAGGCTGTACTAATTGCTCGGAATGATGTAATGGATCAGCTTGAACAGCAAATGAGGCAAATGGAGTATGACTTCTGGCAGGGCAATCTGCCAACAGATGAAAATGAGCTGGAACATGTGCTTTCAACATGGCAGCGGGAGCTGGCCGCATGGGAGGAAGAGGCGTCTCACGAGAGAAATACATACAACCGAACCTATGGGGATAGTTCGCGTTCATCGGTGAACGCACCCTCTGCCGGTAAGGATTTGACCTTTCATACGTTAATTGGTGTCCTTGAAGAAGCGGATGCGAAGCAAGTGAGGAAGCAGTCCCGCAAGCTGCTGCGGGTGCTGCACCCCGATCACGGCGGAAGCGCGTATTTGTTTACATGGGTAAAGGAAGCATACGATGCGTATCAAGCGAGCCGGATTTGTCGTGAAAGCCCTACTGCAAGATGATAAATAATAAGCGCCCCGTCCTATGTTTATCACATAGGACGGGGCGCTGTACTGTACATAACGTTTCTTTTTTAAAAACAGGGTCAGCTACTCGTCTCTTCGTACAACTAGCCTCTCATGCGGCGGAACGCTTCATGCGCAGCTTCAATCGTACGCTCGATGTCTTCCGCGGTATGCTCGGTAGTCAGGAACCATGCTTCGTACTTCGAAGGCGCAAGGCAGATGCCTTGATCGAGCATATGACGGAAGAATGCGCCGAACGCTTCGGTATCCGTCTCTTGTGCTTCTGCATAATTCGTGACTGGATGATCGCAGAAGTGCGTTGAGAAGGAGCCGCGAATGCGGTTGATCGTAAGCGGCACGCCATAACGGTCAGCACCTTCTTGAATGCCGTTCGTCAAGCGGATTGCCAGCTCCTCCATTTGCTCGTATACGCCTTCTGCTTGCAGAACCTCCAAGCATGCAATGCCGGCCGAGATCGAAGCAGGGTTTCCTGCCATTGTGCCTGCTTGGTATGCAGGGCCGAGCGGAGCAACTTGTTCCATGATGTGCTTACGTCCGCCATAGGCGCCGATCGGCAGGCCGCCGCCAATGATTTTGCCCATCGCTGTCAAGTCTGGCTCAATTGCTGCAAAGTCAGGGAAAGCGCGGTAAGTTTGCGCCGAACCATAATGGAATCGGAATGCGCTGATGACCTCATCATAAATAACGAGCGCCCCGTATTCGCGAGCGAGCTTGCAGAAGCCTTCAAGGAAGCCTTCTGCAGGCATAACCATGCCGAAGTTGCCGACGATTGGCTCAACCATAACGGCTGCCACATCGTCTCCCCAATGCTCCAGTGCTTCCTTCAAGCTGTCCAGATCGTTGAATGGAACGGTGATTACTTCGTTAGCAATGCTGGATGGAATCCCTGCGCTGTCTGGAATACCAAGCGTAGAAGGGCCAGAACCAGCTGCAACGAGCACGAGATCCGAATGCCCATGGTAGCAGCCGGCGAATTTGATAATTTTCGTGCGCTTCGTATAAGCGCGGGCTACGCGAATTGTCGTCATAACAGCTTCGGTACCCGAGTTGACGAAGCGTACTTTATCCATAGACGGAACAGCTTCTTTCAGCATGCGAGCCAGCTTGATTTCCAGCTCGGTCGGCGTTCCGTACAAGGTACCGTTCTGCGCAGCGCGAACGATTGCCTTCGTAACATGGGGGTGGGCATGACCTGTAATGATAGGGCCATAAGCAGCCAAGTAGTCAACATAGCGGTTGCCGTCTACGTCCCAGAAGTAAGCGCCTTGTGCGCGTTCCATGAAGACGGGGGCGCCGCCGCCGACCGCTTTGAATGAGCGGGAAGGGCTGTTGACCCCACCGACAATATGTTGAAGCGCTTCTTCGTACAGTTGTGCAGAACGGTTGCGGTTCGTAGTCATGTAGATGAATCCCCTTTATTGTGAATTAGTTTCAGATACGGATTGCGTGATATTCACTTCCAAAGCTTTTTGAATGTATTGCTTCAGCTTATCGTCGTCAATAACCCGGAGCACGGCAGCGTTGTTCACTCGTGCATCGGTGACATTGTCCATCGGCGGGAGCTGATGACTCTGCCCAATCGAGCTGTCGTAGCCAAGCGCGGCCAGCTTCACGATGTCATCGGCTGATAAGTTTGTCTCGACATAGGGCGACACTTCCCTGATAAGAGAGGGGAGCTGCAGCAGGTTCCAGGTTGATTTGAGCTTGTTGGCTAATGCCCCGAGCAGATCGCGCTGCCGCTGGGTGCGAGCATAATCGGACATCGCATCATAGCGGAAGCGGGCGTACATAAGCGCCGTTTCGCCATTTAGCAGCTGCTTTCCTTTTTTCAAATCAATATCGTATTGATGCTTATCTGCCTTGCTCGTATATTTCATATCCTTCTCAACTTCAAATTCCACGCCGCCTAGCGCGTCAATCAACTTGATAAATCCGACGAAGTCTGTATACACATAATATTGAATGTCCAGTCCTGTCAAGTCGCTTGCTGTCTTCATAGCCAGCTCCGGTCCGCCATAGGCGAGCGCCGCATTGAGACGATCCTTGCCGAAGCCAGGGATATCAACGTATGTATCCCGCAAGAGGGAGAACAAGTTGGCTCGCTTCGTCTTCGGATCGAAGGAGGCGAGCAGAATAGAATCTGACCGCGGGACTTCGTTAGCCTCCAGTCCGCGAGAGTCTCCGCCTAGCAGTAAAATGTTGACCCTCTCTTCTCCCTGCCATTTGGGAGGCTCTATGTTGACCTTCTCGGGCACGCGATGTACGACGGGGGTGAAGCGAGAGGTTTCGGGTGGCTTCTGCAGACTGTCCAAGCTGCTGTACATGGACCACATATAATAACCGGCACTAGCCAGAAGGAATACACAAACAGAAATAAGGGCATGCTTCCAATACTTTTTCAACATATGGATCGTCCTTTCCGCATCCGGCGGCAAAGCGGCGAGAGTCATGATGTCGAATCCGGTGCATTCAGCATTCTTTCAAGTCGACCTACGTGCTATAGTAAAGGTTATGGGCAAATGCTCCGCATCTTGTCTAATCAATTATAGAATTTTTACAGAATCGAATCAATTGAATGACTTGTACCCGCGTAACGGGTCGGTGACCAGGGAAAGGGTGACAGAAATATATATGAACGCTATTGACGTGCGGGATTTGCGCAAAACGTTCCAAGTACAGAAAAATCGTGATGGACTGAAGGGAGCGCTCCTTGATTTATTCAAGCGGGAATATAACGAAGTAATGGCAGTGAAGGATATCTCCTTCACGATCCCACAAGGGGAAATATGCGGATATATTGGGGAGAATGGTGCAGGCAAGTCGACGACAATCAAGATGCTGACTGGCATTCTTGTGCCAACCTCCGGTGATATTCGTGTGAACGGATTTATCCCGCATAAGGAAAGAGAGAAGTTCGTGCAGGGCATTGGCGTCGTCTTCGGGCAGCGGAGCCAGCTGTGGTGGGATATCGGCGTAATTGAATCCTTCCGGTTGCTGCGCAAAGTGTATCGCGTTTCTGAACATGACTTCAAGCAGCGGCTGGATGAACTGGTTGAGCGTCTTGCCTTGCAGGAGCTGCTGAACCGCCCAGTACGGAAGCTGAGTCTCGGACAGCGCATGCGCTGTGAATTGGTGGCATCCCTGCTGCACCGTCCTTCTGTGCTATTTCTGGATGAACCAACGATTGGACTCGACATTGTCGTGAAGACGGAGATTCGCGAGTTCCTGAAGCAGCTGAATGCAGAGCATGGAACAACGATTTTGCTGACAACTCATGATTTGCAGGATATCGAAGCTCTATGTACGCGTGTCATTATGCTCGATGATGGAAGCATTATTTATGACGGCGGATTGGACACGCTCAAGTCGACGTGGGGTAAGGGACGAGAGGTTCGTTTCCAATTTGCGAAGCCTATGCGAGCGGGTGATGTTGAGGCGCTTACGTCCGGCCTTGATGTGGAATGGACAGTTGAATCTCCCTATGAAGCGGGGGTTCTTGTGCCATTTGCCACGAATGTATCGGATGTCATAGGACGAGTGGTTGGCGGTGCGTCGATATCGGATTTGAGCATTATTGAGACGAATACCGATGATATCGTTCGTGAGATTTACAAGGCGGGCACGGCAGAGAAGCCAGAAGGGCTTAGCCCTCTCTTGTCCATCCAATCGAAGGAGCCGAAGACAGACGACGCTGAGCGCAAGGAAGAGAACGACAAGGAGAAGGAAGCGGTGACTCATGGCTAGCGCATATCTTGAATTTATCCGCATTCGCTTCCTGTTGATGCTGGCTTACCGAGTTAATTACTATTCCGGCATTCTCATCTATACGCTCAACATTGGCGTGTATTATTTCACCTGGCAAGCGATTTACGGCGGACAAGGAACACTTGCAGGCTTTACGGCTGACCAGATGACGACCTATATCGCGGTATCTTGGATGGCGCGCGCCTTTTACTTCAACAACATGGATCGTGATATTGCCATGGAGATTCGAGATGGCAGCGTAGCGATCCAATTTATTCGGCCTTACAATTACCTATTCGTCAAGCTGATGCAGGCGTTCGGCGAAGGCTTGTTCCGATTGCTGCTCTTCATGGGGCCGGGTATGGTCATCGCATGCATTCTTTTCCCAGTGAAGCTTCCGCAGGATCCGAAGCAGTGGGCGGTATTCGGCGTCATGCTGTTTATGAGCTTCCTGATCAATTCGCAGTTGAATATGCTGACGGGATTGACGGCCTTTTTCATCGAAAATAATGAGGGCATGATTCGTATGAAGCGGGTTGTCGTCGATTTGTTCTCCGGTGTTATTGTACCGATCAGCTTCTTCCCAGGCTGGCTGCTCACGTTGAATGAATGGCTGCCATTCCAAGCGATCACGTATTTGCCGAGCTCTGTATTTACAGGCAGAGTGGCAGGCGATCAAGTGTGGGCGGCGCTCGGTATCCAATTGCTGTGGGCGGTAGTGCTCGTTATTCCAATTGTGCTGCTGTGGCGTTCCGCGCGCAGACGCTTGTTCGTGCAGGGAGGTTGATCACAATGTATTACTTCGGACTTGTTAGTGAGTATTTGAAAAACTATATTAAAACACGGCTTACCTATCGTGCAGACTTCTGGATAGAGATCGCATCGGATCTGCTATTTCAGGTCACGAATTTAATCTTCATCTTCATCGTCTTCATGCATACGCCAACATTGGCTGGCTGGACTCGTGATGAGATGGTGTTCGTCTATGGCTATTTCATGATTCCATATGGTATATTTAGCTGCTTCTTCAATTTGTGGGGGTTCAGTGAGCGATATATCGTAAAGGGGGAAATGGATCGGATATTGACGCGTCCAGCGCATAATCTATTTCAGATTCTCCTTGAAAATGTAGATCCCCCCTCCATTATCGGATCTATCGTTGGTGCAATCATGATGGGCATATGCTGGAATAGGCTTGGTCTCGACTTTGGCATCATGGAGCTGCTCATGCTGTTCGTAATGCTGATCGGATCGGTGATGCTGTACTTCGGCATTTATTCTGCACTAACATCGATTTCATTCTATTCGGATGCGCCGACAGGCATTCTGCCGCTCGTGTGGAACATTCAGAGCTACGGTCGTTATCCGCTAACGATCTACAATCGGTTCATTCAAGTGCTGCTCACATGGATTCTGCCGTTCGCATTTGTAGGCATCATACCTGCCTCTTACTTCATGGAGGGCAAAGGATTGCAGCAGATGGCGCTCCTGACTCCGGTTGTGGGAGTTATCTTCTTCGCTCTTGGGTTAACGCTGTGGAACATCGGTGTTAAGCGATACCGCGGGGCAGGATCTTAATCGAATAGGTTATCGCCTTCCAATTCAGCAATGAGTTTGGGAGGTAATTTTTTATACAATGGGGAGAGAATTAGAATCTAAGACTCGTCGTTTTTGAAAAAAAGAGTGGGGGATGATAAGCTTAAAGCAATAGAACGGCAGTCTTGGCTGCCGGGAAGGAGCCTCATACAATGACACAATCCACGCAAGTTGAACTTGGACAAGTGATCCCTGACTTTACGCTGCCGGCATCTACCGGACAGGACGTGAAGCTGAGCGACTATCGGGGCAAGAAAGTCGTGATTTATTTCTATCCGAAGGATATGACGCCAGGCTGTACACAGGAATCATGTGATTTCCGTGATTACCATGGAGATTTCGAGAAATATGGAGCTGTCGTGCTTGGCATTAGCCCAGATCCGATCAAGTCGCATACCAAATTTATTGAGAAGCACAGCCTGCCCTTTACGCTGCTGTCTGATACGGAGCATGAAGTAGCGGATCTGTTCGGGGTATGGCAGCTTAAGAAGTTGTACGGCCGCGAATACTACGGCATTGTCCGCTCGACCTTCCTAATTGATGAAGAAGGCAAGCTCATCAAGGGAATGGCGGAGCGTCAAGGTGAAGGGACATACAAATGAAGTGCTGGAAGCAGTGCGCGAGCTCGCATAACGTCGCTTCATCTATATAGGAAGGGCTGTCCCCATCAGGGGATCACAAATGAATAAGTCCCGCAAGTAAGGCAAAGACGCCTCCAAAACCATGGAGCTCTTCTCCATGGTTTCAGTTTTATTTATTTTTCTTGCTTTGTTTTTCATACTTGGGGTTCATTATAAGCAACGTAAATAACCCGAGAGGGGCACTCTTAAGTGTCCATCTCTCGGGTCACAGTTCACCAATAGCCTATTGGGGTTATCTTCATTGTTTTTTCTTAAATTTTCTTAAAATCCTTCCTATAATTTGTGGAACAACTGAAAACATGATCAGATACAACATTTCATACCAATCAATTGACATTAAATCTTTTCCACTTATTAAATGGTAACTAGTAAAACCAATAGATACCAGGAAAATGCTTAACATAATTTGATAAATCATTAATTAATTTTTCTTATACCCATCCAACCAAAATTCAGAAGTAATAGGGCTTCCTTTCATATGATTATCTCTATTGGAGTCAGAATAAAAATAATGAACTGTTTTTTCAGCTACTTTCATTCTAAACATTTTCGGGTCTGGTGGAAGCAAAGTTTTATAATATACAAAATCAGTATACCAAATATCCTCGATTTGATCGTCCACGATATAAGCAATTAACCCAGTGGCAGAACTAATTGTTGCAGCAGCCCCAGCTCCCATTGTACTTGCACCTACAATTCCTGAGATTACTGCAGTCACAGCAGCGACGGTATATTTTTTGATTTTGAATGTTTTGTATATAATTGATGTCTTATACTCCAAGGTGGAAATATAGCCCATCAACTATAGGTTAATTTAACATAAATTGTATATTATGTCCAGTTTAAACTAAACCCCTTTTGAAAACGATTTACTTGAGGATGCTGTGCGTCGTTTCAGAAGATCAGTCAGCAGTGTGGGTAAATTACAGAAGTCAGCATGCATTTCTATGATTGCAGGATTTTGAAGAGTTTATTATTAAATATTCTACCTATGAACTATAAATGAACAAATTTGAATCAATATATTTCCAACATAAAGTCAGGCAAGCAACCTATTCATCTTTTGTTGTTTTCTCTATTGTGTCTCTGTAATTTAATAGACTTAAAACCTAAAATACAAAGTGAATGTTATCTACTATGCTCCCCTAATCGTAGACAGCAATAAAGAATTCAAGCTATTTTGAATTCAATACTGTAGGCGTAGGGGATTTTTTTATGCGTATTCGGATGAGCGACTAAAAATCACCATCGAAAATCTAGTATAAAAATTTTTATATAACTATTTCTAATAACTCAACTTTCGCAGCTATAAAAGCGAGGTAAACCCTTACTAACTAGGGATGGCTGAATAATACATAAACGCGGGAAATCATGAGATACTCAAAGAAAACTATGAGGAAGCGGGGGTTCGAAATTTGATCAGGTGCAAGTTTTTTTCGAGCTTTCTTATAAAAACTTGCACCTTTAAATAATAGCGATATCTTACTTGAAGCTAGGTACAGAATTTCAAGGTAGATCCTTTGACATGCTCATCAGCCATACCACGATTGTATTCGCACGATATTTAGTCAAGGAATGGGAACGACGCTGTGAACAAGATAGTCGTTTCTTAGTCGGGCTGTTCTTTGTGATTTCTGATGAAGCCATATGCCTAGTACACACGGTGGATAACATCCTCGAAATCCGGTTCTTCCATGTGAACGTCTTCCACTTCACCGAATTGCCCCAGGATACGGAGTGCATCCATGGCACTCAATTCCTCGCGATTGCATTCCACGGTCAAGGTCCGGCCGTTCAACTCACGGAAGCGAAGCGGGCTGGGTACATTCTTAGATTGGTCAGAGATCTGGCAGCTGCTTCGATAGGTAACCGAGATGACAGTCGGCAAGCCGATGCGCTTGCGAAGGTCGTCGATTGTGCCGTCGAAGCCGAGCTTGCCATGATTAATGACGATGACACGATTGCACAACTGCTCGATATCGTCCATGTCATGCGTTGTCAGCAGAATCGTCTTGCCGAGCTCCTGATTAATCGTCTTCAGGAACTGGCGAATATTCCGCTTGGCGATGACGTCAAGGCCAATCGTTGGCTCATCGAGGAACAGAATGTCTGGATCATGCAGCAGCGCGGCCGCAATATCGGCGCGCATTCGCTGCCCGAGTGAGAGCTGACGTACAGGTGTATTCATAAATTCGTCCATCTCAAGCAGTTCGGTCAGCTGTTTGATGCGCTTCTGCTTCTCTGCAGGATCGAGCCCATACATCGCGGACAGAATATCATAGGAATCTCGCGTCGGCAGATCCCACCATAGCTGAGTGCGCTGTCCGAATAGGACGCCAAGCCGGCGGGTTACTTGACGACGCGCCTTATAAGGGCTTAGTCCGAATATCCGTACATCGCCGGATGTTGGATGCAGAATGCCAGACAGCATCTTAATTGTCGTAGATTTGCCTGCGCCATTCGGCCCGATATATCCGACAAATTCACCACTTTTGATCGTGAAGCTGATGCCCTGAACAGCTTCCTTCACAATCTTGTCGCGAGAGATCAGGGAGCGTATGCCCTTGAAGGCACCTTCCTTCGGGGCGGGCCGGGCGAAACGTTTATGTAAATCGGTTACGGTAATCACGAGTATCCCCCTTTAATTCCGTTCGTTACGTGTGTTGTCTGATGCTTTTTCAGGTTGATTGTTGCTGTTATTGCAGTCGGCTCTATACCTAGTTTCATTTCAAGCTGCTGATCGAACTTCATAGCGAACTACATATCGAGTTCCATATCGGGCTCTGCATTGAGCTCAATATGGACGTCAGCTTAGCTTCCTGTGCTCTGGTAGCGGGAAATCCCAATCTTCCACACGCGCAGGGCAATCAGGAACACGACGGCCGTAATCGCGGTGGACAGCCCGATTAGCCATATGCCGGATTGATGTCGCAAGATGTACAGCGAAGGAATATAGTTCGCGAACCCGACAGGTATGATGCTGAGCAGCACTCCCTGCATCCATTTCGGATATATGGTCATTGGGTATTGCGCTGCCGTACGAGCAGCATCCTCCGTAATGTTCTGTAATTCCTCGATACGGGTTACCCAGAAGCCTGCCGATGCGGTTAGCAATCCAATGGCAAACAGCAATACAGCCCCTGATAAGATGACAAATATCGTGAGCGGTATGGCAGTCCATCCAATCTGTCCACTGCGCATCATAGTACTCATGCAGATGGTCAATATCGCCGTTCCTTGGATGAACTCTCCGAGCCTAATGGAGAAATTCTGTGACATCAGTGCCAGCAGTACAGGGACAGGACGCAGGAGCAGACTATCAAGAGCTCCGTTAACCAGATAGTTCTCCAAGTGGTGCACGTCCGAAGCAATCATTCGGTATATTGCCTTAGACAAGGATAAGATGGCATACAAATATCCAGCCTCCACCAAGCTCCAGCCTTGAATATGGCCGAACTTCAGCAAAATGACTGCAAGCATAAGGAATTCGAAGACACTGATAACGGCCGCCATTAGCGTAGAGAACCAGAAATTAAACTTGTACTGCATGCGGCTGCGAATACTTGCGCGAACGAGCAGCACATACATATGGATCCACTTCATCCGCCCTGCACCTCCAC
Organism: Paenibacillus sp. E194; assembly: GCF_000935845.1. Lineage (NCBI taxonomy): Bacteria > Bacillati > Bacillota > Bacilli > Caryophanales > Paenibacillaceae > Paenibacillus > Paenibacillus sp. E194. Next base: position 7,815 of record NZ_JMDX01000076.1, on the reverse strand, counting down.
CTTGCGTCGCATAATCCCGGTAACGGCGAGACATGCAGCAGTGAATACGATGCACCACATCAGCGAACCTAACAGCGCGGACGGGGATTCCATGCCGAGATAGATTCGGGTAGGGACATAATGCAAGAACGGATAGAATGAGGCACGGCTAATGTCGGCAAGCCAAGATGGCAGCCATTCGATTGGAATGAGAAAGCCCGACAGCAGCATGCTGAACGCATAATTGACCCAGTACAGCCAGACTGATTCTGTTGTCCAGAGCGCAGCGGCTCCGATCAGATAGTTCAGGCATATTGAAATGTACGCGGCCAGCGTCAAAGCTACAGCGGTCCACACGTAAGTGATAATGGTAGAGGGGACGTGAAGCGGCATTACGAAGAAATATAAGATGTAGATTGGTAAAAACTTGTACACGAACTGGTAGGCGATTTGCCCCCATTCCTTGCTCATCAACTGATAGAACAAATGAACGGGACGAACAAGATCAAGGGCGATCTGTCCGGTCCGGACGGACTGTTGGATGCCAAGTCCATTCGTTAGAAAGGCAGCAACCCACAAGCTAGCTTGGTTGAAGGCGACGTAGCTTACGATGCCGTTCAAGCCGTACTCGCCAAGCGGCCTTCCTTCGCCAATCCCTGTCCAGATCGAAATGTAGATAAATCCGAACATGAAGCTGGCGATGTTGTGCACCATATGGGCACTGCGGTACTGCAAATTGCTGAGATACTTTTTGCGAGCCAAAGTAAAAAAGAGCATTCTCCACCTCCGTCATCTTCTCGTATTGCGGCGTGCCATACTAGTGATGCTAGGTGAAATGAAAAAAAGAGAGCGAGGAATATAGTACCAGATACGTTGTTGAAATGGCAAGTATTATTTTGGATGCAGTGTAGAACGGCTAAGATCTATTCTTATATTCCTATACTTGCCAATACATAGATTTACGATATATAGTATATCTAGGTATTATACAGATGTGGGAGGGATGATCGATTTATGCGGCCTAAGGTTAGCAAGGAACTGTTGAAGGGCAGTACGGCTTTGCTTATTTTGTCCATGTTAGAAAAGGAAGAAATGTACGGCTATGAATTGACAAAGCGTTTGGAGGCCGCATCTTCGGGATTGTTCGCATTGAAGGAAGGAACGCTGTATCCGATTCTTCATGCACTCGAAAGTAAAGGCGAAGTGGAAGCCTACTGGAATGAGGCGAGCGGTCGAGCCCGCAAATACTACCGGATTACGGATCAAGGACGCAAACTTCTGCAAGAGAAGACGGATGAATGGCGTCTGTTCCGACGTTCGCTCGATCAGGTGCTGGGGGAGGTATAGGGATGACGCGGAATGAGGAAGGAAGAGACACGAAGCACAGCTCTATCCTTGAACAATTCGTGGGAGAGGTCTTGGTTCACGTGAAGGCAAAGCAGATGCACAGTGAGATTCGATCTGAACTGTTGGATCATTTACTGAATGAGACCGAATCAGGGATGGATCATGGTATGGATGAAGCAGCGTCTGAGAAGCAGGCGGTGCGCAACATGGGGGATCCTTCCGTTGTGGCAGCGCAGTTCAATCAGGTACATCGTCCTAATGCGCCTTGGAAGCTATGGATTTCCGTATTGGTGTGGATTGCTATTTGTGTAGTTGGCTTGTTCGCCGTGCAAGCTGGGAACCCTCAAGATCTTTATCGCTTATCTGCCGAAGGTTATGCATGGCGTCTAGTACCGGGGGGAGTAGCTTTTCTGTTTGCATTTTGGGTAGGTTATCAGAAATTACAAAAAGGAGCAGTGTGGCTATATAGCTTAACTTTGCTGCTTAGCATACTTACAATTTTTTTATCTTTGAGTATAAACGGACAATCCTTTCTGTCAATTGGGACTATCTCGATTAATATGTTATATATTAGTCCTTTTTTGGTTCTGATCGCGCTGTATTCGATGACGGGTGTTAAATTCGTCAAGATGCATCGTCCGACACTATTTCTCGTCTTATTATCTCTGCCTATTATTATCTATCTTGCAGATGGCCGGTTATTGCAGTTATGTACCTATCTATGCGGGGTGCTAGTCGTGGGCAAGTTAGCAGGGTGGAAGTGGGGATATGTTAAGTGGGCTGCTTGCGGAATTGTAATTACAGGAGGACTATGTTACGGATTCATAGAGAGGTTGCGCCTTCTAGTGAATATAAGAATTGAAAATTGGCTCCATACGCTGAACGGTTCCGCAGATATTTCATATCTCCAGAACATCACGCAGCAAATTCTTCGTGAAGCAGGCTGGTTCGGGCATGGTATAGGGGAGCTTGCATCCCTACCTTATGTCGCTAGCGATAATTTAAGCATCGCGATCATTCATATGTTCGGTTGGGTAGGCGGTCTAATTATGCTGATAGCTCTCACTATTATAATCACAACCATGTTCAGGCAAGCTCGGCTATTTCGCGATCCTTACGCCAAAGGTCTTGGTAATCTGATTAGCAGCATGATGGCTGTGCACAGTTTGTTGTACATAGGAGGGATTATTGGCATTGTCCCTATCAACGGAGCAGGGCTCCCAATGCTAGGTTCGGGCGGGAGTGAAATTCTGCTATGGATGATGCTTCTTGGCCTGTACTCAAGCGCACATTGGAAAAAAGACATGGTACCGGTTCTGAATCAGTGATCTACACATATGCTCATAGTAGCAGCAATGAGGAAAAGGTGACATCCAATCGAGGTCACTTTTTTAAATAGGAAAATGTTGTTATTGGACTGGTGAAATCGTATGATCAAAGAGTAGCCGCAATGAAATGAAGGTGGCACCGAATACGTGTCATCTTTTTTTATTTCCGCCATATAATCTAGCAATAGGGTAATAGAAACAAGGATAAGTTCACGGTGACGGCACTACGAAAGGGAAGAAGGAGACGATAATAATGATGAAAGGCAAGTTGAAATCGGTAATGATTACGGCGCTGTGCGCCTTGCTTGTTCTGATTGGAACGTTGACGTTCGTAGACGGACAGCCGCCAACGAAGCATATTGCTTATGCTTCGTCAGGGCATGAGGTGGATAGGCATGAATCTATTTCAAATACACTGGTGGGAGTCGGAGATCAGACTTCTGTGTTGTCTGCGGCTGCTTCTCCACAGATTGCTGGGCAGCAGGTTGGTGTGGAGCCTGCGGCTGTGCCAGTTCTAGTAAGCAGTAAGAGCAAGTCTGAAGTCCCTGCCAATAAGCCGGACAAAGTCGTATATCTGACATTCGACGACGGACCAAGTATACATACGAAAGAAGTACTCGATATTTTGCAGCAGGAGAAAGTGAAGGGGACGTTCTTCGTATTAGGTCAGCAAGCAGAACGGAACCCCAAGCTAGTGGAGCGCATTGTACAGGAAGGCCATGCATTAGGCAATCATAGTTATAATCATGATTATTCAGATCTATATAGTGATTTTCGCAAATTTTGGAGCCAAATAAAGCGTACAGGCGAGGCTGTTAAGAAGATCGTAGGTTATGAGCCAGAACTCGTTCGAGCTCCAGGTGGTACATTTTTGAACTTCGACAAGCAGTATTTCGATTTGATGAATCAAGCAGGCTATCTCGTCTATGACTGGCATGTAGACAGCAACGATTCGAAGCGGCGCGGTGTTCCTGCGAAGGAGATTGTTCAAGGCGTCAAAGACGGTGCTCTGCTTCCTTCAACCGTCGTGCTCATGCACGATGGGGTGGGACATGGCGAGACGGTGAAGGCACTGCCGGAAATTATTCGCTACTACAAAACGAAGGGGTATTCCTTTGATGTGCTCTCTTCTTATGTAAAGCCTGTGCAGTTCAAGCTGGCTGCCAAGCAGCGCTGGTCGAGAACCTCCGTAAGTAAAGCATGGATAGAGGCCAACGTGAAGCCGATTCAAACAGTAAGCAATGATAAGGCACAGAAGCCGGGTCAAAAGCCAGATCAGAAGCCAAACACTACCGAAGGCGGCACGACGGATCCGAAAACGAATCAGAAGCCTACTGAACCAGTGAAGCTGGACAGACAGCTGACGATTGTGACGGATCAAGGCGAGCTTGAATTTGCGCCGGATCAGTTCATGAGTTATCAGGATCTTACCTATGTTCCGCTTCGTATGCTGGTGGAGCGATTGAACGGTACCGTGAAATGGAATACAGAATTGGAACGGGTAGATATGGAGTGGAACAATAGTTTGGTTGGCATTGATGTACGAGCGGGCAAGATGGAGTTGATTGGTCAATCAGGAGAGGACGGTGAGGTGAAGGTGCAGCCTCTTCGTATTGTGACCGAGAAGTATGTAACATGGGTGCCATTACGGCAAGTGTTGGATGCATTCGGTGTAAAGATGACTAGTTATATGCTGTCCCCGCTTAAACCAATAGAGAAGCAAGAGTAGTTGGAATAAAGAGTAGATGTATGATGAAAATGTACCTGCTATGGATAAGAGGATGCAAAATTGATAGGTTTGAAAACAAATAGCTTGGGCGACACTGGTATATAGAACGGCCCGGGACGATTACAGGACGTGCAGAGGCACGCGGGAATCGTTCCGGGCTTTTTTTGTCATGTTGTTGTCTATGAATTGCACAGAAAAGAAAGTTAAAAATGATATACACCGTTCAGAGTTGATAGGGAGGGAATCGCATGACGAATGAATGGAGTGTTAGTGGTGGACAGCGTCCCCAGCGGGATACAGATGTGTGGCTGGCCGAGTTCGCGCAGCGGGGCTGGATTGCTTATCTGGAACGTATGGAGCAGGTCATTGTGGGCAAGAGAGAAGTGATTACGATGGCGGGGCTTGCGATGATAAGCGGGGGACATATTCTACTTGAGGATGTGCCTGGGGTTGGGAAGACGGTACTGGCACGTGCCATGGCGCGAGTGACAGGGGGGGCCTTCCGTCGCATTCAGATGACGCCAGATATGATGCCTGCTGATATTACGGGCAGTATGGTTTGGGAGCCAAGCAGCGGTGAGCTGCGCTACAGCGAAGGAGCACTCCAGGCGAATGTAGTGCTCGCTGATGAGTTGAATCGAGCCCCTGCTAGGACGCAGTCAGCTCTGCTTGAAGCGATGGAGGAGCGGATGGTGACCGTGGACGGCATGACGCGTCCACTTCCGGATCCATTTATGCTGATCGGTACTCAGAATCCGCAGTATTTCGAAGGTACGTATCGGATGCCGGAGGCGGAAGCAGATCGTTTCATGATGCGATTATCTATTGGATATCCGCATGCTGAACATGAGGCAGATATGCTGCTCCGCCAGCGAGAAGAGCATCCATTGTTGCGTGTTAAGCCATTATGGACTCCAGAGGAATGGCGCTTACTCGTGCGGCGCGTGCATATGGTGCATGTAGATGAAGCACTGTGCCGCTATATGGCGGATCTGGCGCTGGCGACTCGTACTCATGAATCGGTAGCGCTCGGGGTCAGTCCCCGGGGAACGCTTGCGTTGATGCGCGCAGCACAGGCACATGCTTGGGTAGAGGGACGAACTTATGCCGTGCCGGACGATGTGAAGGCTGTTGCAGTCTATGTACTGGCGCATCGGCTGCAGCTCCACAACCATGCCGTACGAGCAGGCATTGTGGCTGAGGAAATTGTGTTGGAGGTGCTGGGTCACACAGCTGTACCCGGATTCCCATCAGGTTCTGCAGGCAAGAAGGGGACGAGCGGAGGTGGTTCGTCAGCCTCTACGAGTCTGGCTGGAAGGACTAGACAAGCTTCCACTTATCGTACACATGCAAGGGATGTGCAGTTCCCATCTGTTCAAGAAGAGCAGACGAACTCACGCCAAGCAGGGAAGCGCATATGGTTCGGAGGAGATTATCAATGAAGCAAGCGCTAAGACATCTATTCACAGCTATCGGCTGCTTGGCGCTGGCGTGGATCGGGTTTCAACGGGAAAGTGCTGCAGTCTGCTTCCTGGCAGCCATATTGGGTGTCATGTTGCTTAGCAGCGCCCGTTCTTATTGGATAGGAAGCAGGCTACGTTCGGTGCAGACTGTACACCAACCGATTATTCCGCAGCGCAATGAGAACAGGAACATGGTATTTCTCGTCACCATGACAATGAAGCGTCCGTTTCCCGTATTGTGGCTGCGAGTGACAGAGTTCTGGACTCGTACAGGAGGGGAAGGAGGGGCGTGGATGTGTCGACGACTTCTATTTCCTCGCCGCCGCCAATCTCTTACTTTTACCTCATCCTTTGCAGGGGCTCCGCGAGGTGTATATGAGCTTACCCGCATTGAGCTTCAGTATGGGGATGTATTCGGTTGGTTCAAGCACAATGTAATCATCCGTCCGAGCGAAGAGAATGCGCCTGTATGTATTATGGCGCCTGATATCGGTACAGGGAATCGGCTTGCTAACGAGCAATATGCAGTGGAAGGAACGGAAAGCTTGGGAAGCCCTGAGAACACAAGCATTTATGGAACGGCTGAGCGGCAACAAGAGTCAGCGCTGTTCTCCCCATCCTTATATGGAGAAGGGGGCGAGCCGTGCACAGCAGTGACGAGTGGGATGCAAAGTGCTGAGCTTCGAACGTACCGTGCCGGAGATCAATGGAGATCTATTGACTGGAGAATGTATGCGAAGCGCCGATTGCTTGCAGTTCGTGTTCCTGAAGCGGGACAACTCGAACAATGGGATATTGCAGTGGATGATACAGGGTGGCGGAATGAGCTGACTCAGCATACGACGAACATGAACTCAAAAACAAATACGAACATAAATAAAAACACAAACAAAAGTACAAATACCAAAACGACTGCGAATCAGAAATCGAGCGCGAAGGCAAGTATGGGTGACTTGCAAAAGAAAACGAAGCTCTTGCAACAGATGGAAGCAACGGTTTCTGCGGCAGCAGCCCTTGTAAGACAGAAGATGGAAGCGGGACATACCGTTCGCTTATTCTGGATCAGTGATGGAGCTAGTGTGCATGGTGCTCGGAATGCTATTATCGCACTCGCTGCCGAGCAGCTGGGCAAGCGTGTAGAACACCGTTGGAACTATGAAGAGGGAACTCCTTCGATGGTGCATGTAAATGCAGCAGTCTCTAGAAGGCTTGCCGTTGTAAGTTGGGACAGACACTACCAGAAGTGGGGGGCTGCACAGCATTTTACAGGGCTTCACCAAGTGGATCAATGGCTGAATGCTGACGAGATCCAACGATTCGAGCCATCAGCGACTAGAATTGTGGGCAGCCAGAACACAGCGAATGCGAGTGTCTCGGCGGCAGCAAGTGAGCGAGTCGGAGTGAGAAGCAGTGACCGAATGAACGATAGTGAGAACCGAGGTGAGTATCGTGTATCTACCGACAGTTGGACGACAGCACAAGGGTAAATCGCAACCGCTGCATACATCTGCGGCTCCAAGCAGCAAGCTTACCTGGTTGATGCGTTGGAAGGCTGCTGGATTTACTGTACTGCTTTTCGCCTTGTTCGCGGAGTGGTTCTATCCCCTGCAAGAGGTGGGACGCAATATTGACTTGAGCGATGTTCGCCCATTTCTCGTTGCGGTGGCGATATATTTGCTTCTTGGCTTAATTGTTCACCATACTGCACTGTCTGTGGTTCTGTATGGGATGGTGGCGATTGGAACGACCGCTTGGATGTTCGGCTCCGTTCGAGTACTTCCCCATGCGTCAGACACCTGGCTAATGGGTGAAGGGTTTGTCCGTTCTTTCTTAGCAGGCTTAGGAAGAATCGGTACCGCACTGCGCACAGATATTAATGGCTGGTTGGATGGCCATTGGATGAATACAAGTGGTGAATTGCGGACACTGCTGCTTCTCATCGGTTGGGCGATGCTGGCGTCATCGATTC